>CAZETB010000053.1:0-9513 GCA_964514865.1 uncultured Mariniplasma sp.
CGTAGTTTCTTAAAGATTGAATCTGTCTTCTTCTCTAGTACCCAAAGAAGTGGTATGAGCATAACCGTATTGATGAGTGCCATCGCTAAGAATGCCAAAATTTCTGTTGATAAATCATTAATGAAATAATAAACGACACCATTGATTGCCATGATAGCAAATCCACCAAAGATGGCAAGTAGTGCACCTGCGCTCTGTTTAACAACTTCTGCATCATTGACATAGTTGAATTTAGGTGTTAATAAATTAACAATTGCATCAAAACATGAAATGACTAAAGAGAATAAAATAACCAGTAACATCATCACGAGTTGATTAACAAGTGAAATCTTAAGTGATATCCCAAACAAGACAATACTGATCAATCCAATAGGTACCATCAAACATAAATTAAAGATAATCTTACCATACATCACTTTTTTAGGTTGAATGGGAAGACTTTTCATCATCCAAAAGTTCTTTCCCTCTAAACTTAATGAAATAGCTGGTGTATAGGTCATCGCCAATGAGAACCCTACAAGGATTAATATCATGATTTCAATCGGCATATTTTCTGAACCAATAGCTTCGCCTAAAATTGTTTCTAATTGGCTTTGAAAGAAAAGACTAGCTACGGATGCTACCATGAGAATTACAGGACCAAACCCTGCATTCACAGCGTAAATCGTTGATCCAAAGAAACGTTTAAACTCTTTTAATACCACAGTCGTAATATGTGAATGCTTTTGATATTTGAGTGCACCAACTGTTTTCTTAATATTGACTCTGACACCACGTTGATTGGTTTTGTGAACTAAACCTTGAATAAGATAAACATAAATACCAAAGATGAGTCCGTTGGCTAATACAAGATATAACAGATGAACAATCGATTGTTGATTAACTGCGATTCTAAACCAGTCGAAAGGCAGATAAACTTTAGCAATTCCCTTAAAAAGATCTATCTGTCCAGTTAATGGATTTTGTTCAACATCATTCACTGAGAAACTGATCATTAAAATACCGATCATAATCACGAAGATTAATAAAATGCTAATGAGTTTAGAATGTCTTAATTTAGCTGTTATGGTTGCAATACCTAATGATAATAAACTGATGATGACAACAGGAATGAGAGGTATAAAGATAAAACCGATTAAAAAGTAAATGACACCAAGTACACTAAAACCTGTCCAGTAAAAATATGAAAACATGATAGGTAATGTAAAGATAAACGATGTTAAATATAATAGAATCATTAACACTGTCATCTTAGCCATCAGTACCGTTCTAGGATGAAGTGGGAGCGGTGCTAAGAGTTCATAGTCTTTATAGTAGAAAAGATAGCCGCTTGCTCTTAGAAGAGTTACAAAAAATGACATGCCTAATGTATAAATACACAAAAAGCTAATCAAGATTTCTGCTTGACCCATCTCATTTAAAATACGACCTAAATCAAAAAACATGTATCCGAATGCACCAATAAATACAACTAATGCATATACAATCGCTAAACCAATTAGAACCGCTTTAGTCTTAGACTGCTTAACATCAAACCCCATCAGTCGCTTAAGGGAGATGTTCTCCTTTAAAAATAACTTAACTAATGTTAAATACATTAGGATTCCTTTTGAATTTCCATAAAGATACTTTCAAGCGACTGATCTTTAATGATGGATGCTGTATCTCCTGCAGCTACAATTTGACCTTGTTTAATAATCGCAACCTTATTGCATAACTTTTCAACAACTTCTAACACGTGTGTTGAAAAGAAAATAGCTGTTCCTTGACTGCACATTTCTTTGAAGACTTCTTTAAGTTGAAAGCTTGCTTTTGGGTCAAGACCAACAAAAGGTTCATCCAGTAAGAAAACTAATGGTTTATGAATCAGTGCACTGATGATGACAAGCTTTTGTTTCATACCGTGTGAATAAGATGAAATCGGATTATTAAGCACATCTCGTATTTCAAAAAGTGTTGTGTACTTTTCAATTTCCTTTTCCCTAGTTTCTTCATCAAGTTCAAACACATCTGCAATAAAATTTAAATATTGTAAACCTGTTAATGATTCATAAATATCAGGATTATCTGGGATATATGCAATGAGTTTTTTAACTTCTAGAGGATCTTCATCGATACGATAATCTCCAACCTTAATCATACCTTCATCAAAATCAATAATACCTGCAATTGATTTTAATAATGTGGTTTTTCCAGCGCCATTATGGCCTACAAAACCAAAAATATCACCTGCTTCAATCGTCAATGAGACGTTATCGCAAGCTTTTTTAATGCCGTCATAACTTTTCGTTACCCCCTTAATAACAAGCATATGTATTTCTCCTTTCAAACGCATATTCAAACGTATTTTACCACTTGTCACATCAATTTATTAAAAAGAGATGATATTTCTAAGCATTTATCATATAATAAAACTATGGTTTTCATATACAAGGAGGGAATTTATGAAGTCAAGTAGTGAATTAAGACATCAGGCGTGGGAACAGCTCAGAAAGAGCTATTGGATGGTGTTTGTTGTTACATTAATCGTAGCATTAATACCAGCAGGTTCTTCCATCGCGATTGTCGGATTTGTTATCATGGGACCACTTATGGTTGGTCAGGCGATTTATTTAATTGATATGGTTGAAACAGGATCAGACGGTAAGAAAATTGAACTTGTTATCGATGCATTCAAAAAGAGTTTTGTTAATTCATTTTTAGCAATCCTTTTAACAACGATTTTCACCATGTTATGGTCATTGTTGTTCATCATTCCAGGTATCATCAAATCTTTCGCATATGCGATGACACCTTATATCATTGCAGAAGATCCAGAAATTGATGCGATTGCTGCGATTGATAAATCACAAGAAATGATGAGAGGACATAAGATGGAGCTTTTCTTATTACATTTAAGCTTTATTGGATGGTACTTATTAGCTGGTTTAACATTCGGTGTTGGTATGATCTTCTTATTACCATACGTGAAGACTGCAGAAGCAAACTTCTATGTCGAACTTCGTGGTAAAAAAGTTGTAACAGCTGAACTCGAATAAGTTTAAAATTTTAAATGATTCAACTAAAGGTGCTTGGCACCTTTTTTTGTTGGTAAAAGAAAAACCCAGTCTATGACTGGGCATTCACGAATTTTTTGATTACCAAAGATGATGTACGTGTTCTTTAATGTAGGCATCGTAGATGTCTTCGACATACGTCATTTCTTCTTTGGTGAGTGGTTTTAAAAGAGCCGCTTTCACGTTTTCTGTAATCTGTTCTGGTCGCGATGCACCTGGTATAACGGTAGATACAGCATCAAACATTAAGATCCAGCGTAGCGCATAGAGTGGTAGTTGATCTTGTGGAAAAAAGCTTTTTAGTTTGGATGCCGCTTCTAATCCAAGATCAAAGGGGACACCCGAGAATGTTTCACCTTTATCAAAGGATGCACCTTCACGATTGAATGTACGATGATCATGAGGACCAAATGTTGTGTTCTTGGTGTACTTACCTGTGAGTAAGCCACTTGCAAGTGGCACACGAACGATAATGCCCACATTGTTTTCCTTTGCTTTTTCAAAAAGCTCTTGAGAGGGACGTAATCTAAACATATTGAAAATAACTTCAATCGCTTCAATACCGGGGTACTGCATTGCTTTTAAGCCTTCTTCAATCTTTTCAATGGATACACCGTAGTGTTTAATCTTACCCTGTTTCTTAAAATCATCCATCAAGTTAAACACGTATGGATCATCATAAAGATCTGT
Source organism: uncultured Mariniplasma sp. (assembly GCA_964514865.1). Taxonomy (GTDB): domain Bacteria; phylum Bacillota_I; class Bacilli_A; order Acholeplasmatales; family Acholeplasmataceae; genus Peloplasma. The sequence goes on from CAZETB010000053.1 coordinate 3,747, forward strand.
TGGCGGACAGTGGAGAAGCACCATATCTAAGGCATCTACCTGTAGATTTTTTCTCGAATCATCGATAAACTTTGTTAAGTTTTCTTTGGTGTAAAGATCTTTATCTTGTTTGGGTAGTTTTCTTCCCACTTTGGTGATCACAAACATCTTGTGATCTTTCTTTTGGTTAAATTTACCAATGGCTTTTTCTGACATGCCGCCTTGATACACATCTGCTGTATCAAGTGCATTGATACCTAAATCAAAAGCCTTTTGAAGTGTTTCTTCTGCAACTTCTTCACTAAATGGATCTCCCCATCGTGAGCCGAGTTGCCATGTTCCTAGTGATATTTCTGAAATGTCAAATCCTGTTTTGCCAAAAGGTCTTGTTTTCATAATACCTCCTTACATGATATACGCTTGTTTTTTTAAGTCTCCGTAATTGATGTCATAGTTAACAATGATGTCTACTTTAGGCATTGATTGAAAATCAACGCTCAACTTTGTTTGTGGGTTATAGTTTGTGATAATGATAGGTCCCCAAATGCGTTCTGCAAATTCAGGATGATCAATAAATGGGTTTCTATTGTTTTGTGAATTATAGATCACTTCGTTACGATTTCTTTCAAAATCATCAACTGGATCTTGCATATGCCATCTTAAGAGTAAACCTAAATCACCGACGGTTGATGTGTTAATCGTTAAATTCCATCTGACATGCATGTAAAGGATAATACGTGCTAAATCACCTTTGTCAGCTTCTCCTGGGAAGTATCCACCACTAACGAAGCCGTGGCTACCTGAACCAGCTGCGTAAGGCAGGTTACCACGATTAGAGTTAATCACAGGATTTGCAGGCTTTAAGTTTTGTAGGTCAGATGCGATATTTGCAACACTAGGTGAAGCACTCGCTCCTAACTTACTTTGAGGCCATACGTGTTCGCGGTTCCATGTGGTTCCACCATCCCATGCTCCTGATACTGAAGCACGGTTATAGACTAAAATAAGATTTGATGCGTTATTTGGATCACGATCAGCATCATCTAAAATATATTTTGCATCATCATAAGTCTTTAAATTCATCACTGAGATGAGTGTTCTTAATTCAAACTTTAACTGAGAATCTGTCACACCAGATAATGATGCATAATAATCCGTATAAACACCGTCATATGTCCAAAGTGCATAAAGCGTGATGTCTGAAGAAATGAGTGTTTCATCGTCAAAAAGAAGTGTACCTGCAACATTGGTTGTCCAAGCTTCTAATGTATGATTTTCTTTGGTTAAGTCTGTTGGGAATGAAACAAGTTCACCATAGATAAGATTTTGAGTACCAATTTCAACACCTTCACTGATAAATGTAACTACATAACTGTTACGATCAAAATAAAGTTTATACGTAGTTGGTGTATTTGTAACTGTACCTGATGTTTGACTGAGTTCATCATTTAAGGTAAAGCCTTCAATCGTGAGTGGTAATTGAACGCTTGAATCAAGTGGAGCTGTTAAAGTTGTTGTTGATTCAAGCGTGTAGTTTTCATCATCAATATTTTGATAATAAACTTCAACGGTATAACTTCCCATGGGGATTTCAGTAAGTTTAGCTTCAACGGTCATCGTTTGATTGACGGGGTGTGTAAATTCAAAGCGTGTCGTTAATTCAGGTGCGATATACCAACCATCAAACGTGTAACCATCGACAGATGGATTGGCAAATCCAGCGATATACTCTCCAGCTTTGACCGTGACGGTTTTAATAATGTCATCTTGAACTTTAAAGGTGACGGTCACGTCACGATATAAGCCTAAAACTGTGACATAAAAATCACGTGTTAGTGACTGTGAACCTACAGTAACGGTGACGGTCAATGTGACGTCTGTGTTTACTTCGGGACGGTTGACAGTACCAAAGTTATCAATAATCGATGGGTGACTACTTTCCCATGATAAGGTCGCATTTTTATTTCTTTCTGATGAAAGGGGTAATGTGACGTGTGTTGTAACAGATGCGAGTGAATCCGTATCAGCAAACGTAATGTCGATGCCGTTGATCACTGCTTCAATAGATGCTTCTTCTTGACATGAAATTAAGAAAAATGTAGTTGCCAAAAGAAACATCAAGACGAATAATTTTTTCATAATATACCTCGTTTGATTTTTAGAGTGCATATCTATTCTATGATAGATTGAGATAAATAACAACTTAAAAAGATAAAACACCTTCTTTTTATCATTTAAAAAGAAAAACGCATCTTGTGGATGTGTTTAAGCTTTTTTATAATCAATACCCGTTAGGTCAATTTTAAATCGACAATCCCCATCATGTCTTAGAGCAGATGATAACATTTCAATCGGTAAATCGGCATCAAAGATGACATCAAATGGGAACTTCGTAAACCCACCACTACAGTAACACCAGTTGGATGAAATCTTAAAAGGATTATCTTTTAATACTTCACGGGCAAATGGACAATGACATAAATAATAGGCTTGTTCATCTTGTGTTTTTGCTTCTAAAAAAGCTTTCGTATCATAAGGAATCTTTGTGATATATAAGGAATCACCCTCTAAAACGGCTGACATCACTTCTTGGTTTTGCTTGACATACTCAATCACTTCAGGTGTAATATGCTGTTCAAACCAAACTTTATTCTCTTCATAATGTTTGGTTAACTCTGCTACTTTTCGATCATGAAGATCTTTTAAGTACGCTTCAAGTGATGGTGCCTTTTCATAATAGATTTTTTCTTGCATATAAACTTCTTTAGGTATTTGATGATGGTTATCTGCTAAGACGCGTCTTAATTCTTTTTCATCCAACTTCGATTCTAAAAGTTGAATAAAACTATTTGTAAATTGTGTGATCTCATGAAGCGGTGTACCTAAAACAGGAATCTTCACCTGGCTCATGATGTCTTTCGTTCTTTCTTCACTAACTACTTTTGATAATTTTTTCAAAATGGATTCAATAACACCGAGTCCCCCAGTGTATTTCGTCATATGAATAAAATGTTCATGCATATCCATCATTTTAAAATAACGCATCAACCTAACAAAGTAAGGCACTGTATTGTGATTGGTTTTAATCAAATACGCAATCACTTTGTCCAAATCACTTAATGTCATATGATCAAGTAATGACGAACATTGTGTGATCACATACTGATCCATTTCTTTGATAAACGATATGGCTGTATCCACATCTTTTAAATGATTTAATTCATACCATTCTCTTAACCCTTTTTCATTCATGTGATTCACCTCGACTCATATAGTTTCATCATAACATGAAATTCTTGATATGTTAATCAAAACTGGTTTATCGCATCCTAAAGCAATAAAAAACAGGCCGAAGCCTGTTTTATTATTAAACAAATTCAATGATTGCCATTGGTGCAGCATCGCCGCGTCTTGGCACAGTTTTAATGATACGTGTATACCCACCATTACGATCTTGGTAGCGTGGACCAAGTTCAGAGAATAACTTTTGAAGTGCATTTTGGCCTTCTTTAACATCCTCAAAACGAACGGTTTCAGCAGCTTGTCTGCGTGATGCAAGCGTACCTTCCTTCGCTAAAGTGATCATCTTGTCGGCAAGTTTCTTCAATTCCTTAGCCTTCGCTTCTGTTGTTACGATACGTTCGTTGATGATAATATCAGTAACAAGGTCACGAAGAAGGGCTTTTCTCTGGTCGCTTGTGCGTCTTAATCTACTATAAGCCATGATTTACTCCTTCTCTTCATCGTCAAAATGAAATTTTGATTCTTTATTTGAGGTGTTTTCAAATTCTAAGCCATGTTCTGAAAGTTTTTCCTTCAATTCCTTAAAGGATTTTCTACCAAGACTTCTGAAACGCATAACATCCTCTTCAGTCAAACGAATGATTTGACCTACTGTGTAAATACCAGAACGCTTCAAGCTATTGAATAAACGTACTGATAAATCTAATTGTTCAATCTTCATGTCTAGTTTCTTGTTGGTCGGTTCTTCTTCCTGTTCAAAGATGAAGTCTGTTGATGCAGCTTTCTCACTGATTTGAACAATGGTATTGAAGTAGTCGATCAGCATCTTTGATGCGAGTGCTAACGCTTCTTTTGCTAAAATAGCACCATTGGTTTCAATTTCTAACATCAGTTCATCAGCATCTCCTCTTGTCTTTTCAACATGATAAGATACGCGTGTTACTGGTGTATAAATCGAGTCGATGGGAATAATGCTCTTTTCATTTCTTGAGAAACCTTTATTCTTATCTGCAGAAACGTAACCCACGCCACGACGAACAGTAACCTCCATGGATAAACGTCCATTTTCAGCGAGGTTTGCGATCACCTGGTTAGGATTGATAATTTCAACGCCATCAACATGATTGAATTCTTTTGCGGTAACCGGACCGGCACCAACTGCATAGAGTTCAAGTTTTTGTTCAAAGTCAGGGTCGTTAGAATCAACTGCGAAGATGACCTTCTTTAAGTTTAAGACAATACCCATGACGTCTTCATAAACCCCTTCAATTGTAGAGAATTCATGCTCAACGCCATCAATTTTAATATTGACAATTGCTGCACCTGGAAGTGAAGAGAGTAGTACTCTTCTTAATGCATTACCAAGGGTAATGCCGTATCCTCTTTCAAGAGGTTTAATGACGAAGCGCCCTTTATTGCCATCGACAGATATTTCTTCAACTGCGGTTGGTTTTTCAAATTTTAAATCTTTCACAAGTTACCCCTCCTTTTAATTAGCCACGTGGACGTTTGGGTGGTCTGCATCCGTTGTGTGGAACTGGTGTGACATCTTTAATTGCAGTAATTTCAAGACCTGCTGCTTGAAGCGAACGAATTGCTGCTTCTCTACCTGGACCAGGTCCTTTGACAGATACTTCAACCTTGATCATACCGTTATCCATAGCTGCTTTAGCAACAGCTTCTGCTGACATTTGTGCAGCATATGGTGTTGATTTCTTAGATCCCTTGAAGCCTAGTGCACCAGCACTGCTCCATGCGATTGCGTTACCATCAACATCAGTGATCGTTACGATTGTATTATTAAAGGTTGTATGAATGTGTGCAACACCAAGGGGAATATTCTTTCTAACCTTACGCTTTGTAGTTTTTTTCTTAGCCATGTCTTATTCCTCCTTTACTTCTTCTTACCGGTGACTGCCTTTGGCTTACCTTTTCTGGTACGCGCGTTGTTACGTGTGTTTTGACCACGTACAGGCAATCCCTTACGATGACGAATACCACGGTATGAACCAATTTCCATTAAGCGCTTAATGTTTAATGTGATTTCACGACGTAAGTCACCTTCGGTAATGTACTTTTGCATTTCAGTACGAATGCGGTTTAATTCATCTTCAGTTAAATTCTTGACGCGTGTATCTTCGCTGATATCTGCGTCCTTTAAAATTTGCTTGGAAGTGGATAATCCAATCCCATATACATAAGTTAACGAAACCACGACGCGTTTGTCGTTTGGAATGTCAACGCCTGCTATTCTTGCCATAGTTTCCTCCTACTATCCTTGTCTTTGATTATGTCTTTTATTTTTTTTGTTAATGACATAAATTTTACCCTTACGCTTAACGATGATATCGTCTTCGCTTCTTTTTTTAACGGATGCTCTAACTTTCATACCATTTCCTCCTTATTTGCGGCGGTACGTAATGCGGCCGCGTGTTAAATCGTATGGTGATAACTCTACAGTTACTTTATCACCAGGTAAAATGCGTATGTTATTCATGCGGATTTTACCAGATACGTGTGCCAAAACGATGTGTCCGTTTTGGAT
>CAZETB010000054.1:0-9044 GCA_964514865.1 uncultured Mariniplasma sp.
CCATACGGGTTGGAAATTTAGCCATAACATCTTTAGCAGCTGTTTCCTTAAGACCGCCATTGTAACCAGAATGTGAATAATACATTTTCTGATTCCATTTTTTACCAGTTAATTCAATTTTGTCTGCGTTAATAACGATAACATAGTCACCGCAGTCTACATGAGGGGTGTAGGTTGGTTTATGTTTACCGCGCAAAACTGTTGCGACTTGAGTTGCTAAGCGACCCAATGTCTTGCCTTCTGCATCAACAACGTACCATTTGCGTGTTACGTTTTGTGCATTTGCCATAAATGTATTCATGTGATTTCTCCTTATATTCGTTCGGGGTTTGAATTTAAGGGCTAATAGTGGATAAAACTAATGTACCTATGTCATATTACTATAATAAACGTAAATTGTCAACTGTTTTTCATCTGTTTCGGTATGAATTTGTACTGTTCGAAATCAATCGTTTTTTGGTATAATACCTATGGTAAGGGGTGGTTCTATGAAGGAGACCAAAAGCATTAAAGTTCTTTTAATCGCAATCGTTATTTTCGGTGTTTTATACAATGTATTTCTAGGTATGATTCTAGCAAAATTCAATGTTTATGATTTTCAAAATATCTTCTTTATCATTAAATATACACATCATAATGATCCAGACAACATGAAATATATTCCCCAATTTCTCAATTGGTTGTTAGTCGTATTATTCGTGTTTTTCAACGTGTTGTGGATCTTAAGACACATGATTAATAAGGATATGAAAATAAAACATGATATGAAGAAATAATAAGTAGGAGCTCCTTTAAAAAATGAGGAGCTCCTATTTTTAGAGTTGATATTCTTTTTTGATGAGGTCAATTGCCCACTCGTATTGATCTGAGATGCACCCATCAATTAAACCGTTGATTGGATGTCTCATACACGGAAAATACGTGGTAAAAATTTGACCGTCAGAAAGATGTTTAATCCATGTTAAACAACTTCTATGGGATTCTTGAAAGAGTTCTAAAGCATCCATAAATGGATGTTTTTGAGCTTCTAGCCAAATCTCATGATTGAGCTGGTCAATGTCATCCCAAGTGTAACCTTCTTTGGGTAAAGCAGGACGACCACCTTCTAAAAGGGCCTCTAGCCACTTGTGACACATTTGGTGCCATGCGTGTAGGTGAAAGAGAATGTCACGTAAGTTTTTGTCGCGTCCAGTGGTTTTCCATTCTTTTAATCGTTGTTTTGCTGAAAGCTTATCAATGATTGCCATGATGGTTTCATAATCGCGCTGACTGAATTGAATGAGTTCTTCTTTCGTCGTCGGTTTTCCCATGTTATTCCTCCTAAATTTGATTTATAACTTTTTGAGGTCTATTTCAAGTAGTAGGTTACGGATCACAGGTTTTAAAACACTTGCCATGAGTTGGTGACCGAGTTCAGTTGGGTGAACACCGTCACCTAATAGTGCAGCAGCACCATAGGTTTTCTCCCATGATTTCATATGTTCATCCATATGAATCAGTGGTAAATTTTCTTCTTTTGCTAGTTTTGCAACAACTTGAATAAAACTATTTAACATCGGACGCCATGATGCATCAAACGCACCGATCGAAAAACTAAAGGGTTCAATTAAAAACATTTTTGTGTGCGGTGATTTTTCTTTGGTGATATGGATGAGTTTGCGATAATTTGATTCAAATGTTTCTTCATCAATAGGTTTACCAAAGTTGAAATAATGCCACACATCATTAACACCGCATAAGAGGGATAATACATCAGGTTGATAGGCAATTACATCATCTTGCCATCGTGCTAATAATTCTGCTGTACGGTCACCACTGATGCCTTTATTGATGACGTTAACCATGGGTAATGACTGCTTTAATTGATAGACATAACCATCACCAAGGCTTGCTAGATCATGTCGATTTCTACCGCAGTCTGTGATGGAATCACCTTGGAATAAAACCGTTAAAGGTTTAAAGTCTTGGGGCGTTTCTGGATAAATCCAATATTCGATAATGTCAAGGATATTTCCAGTAGCAGCTTCTTTTGGATAATGCTTCTTAACAATGCCACCCAATGTTTCAGGAATGTTACGAGAGGAGATGTTTTTACTGTCAACCGGGTAAACTAAGTATTGGTGAGGAACAGATGTTCTCGCATATTGAACAATGCCTTTCATGCCTTCTAACCCTAACTTCTTACCAAATAATCCTTCTTGAATCCATAAGCCTAATTCAGGCGTATCGGTGTTCATCTTATGCAAACCAAAGCATCCAACAAATGTATCATCATACTTGAGTCTTGCTACCCAAACGATTTCTTCATGTGCTTCTCTAGCCTTAATGGCACCATTAATGAAACTTTCAGTATCTTCAATTTTTTCAGCTGGTGCTGGCAACATGTAAGTTGTTACTTCTTTGGTGAAAAAATGAAAAATAGCTTCAGCATCACTGAGTTGAATCGGTTTTAAAATTAAACGTTCTGTTTCTAATATTATCATGTTATTTGTCCTCTATATATACATTCATGTGTTCCATATCTACCAACACTTTTTCTAGTTTTGATGTTGGGATATTTTTACCAATATAATCTGCTCTGATCGGTAGTTCACGATGACCCCGGTCAATTAAAATCGCTAATTGTATTTCTTTAGGTCTTCCATGGTCGGATAAAGCATCCATGGCAGCTCTAACACTTCGACCTGTATAAAGGACATCATCCACTAAAATCACGACTTTATCCTTGATATCTAATCCTTGAGATGGAGGTTGTTTTATGGTTTGTTCAACATCATCTCGGTATGCTTGAATATCAATCTTAAAGAGTGGCGCATCCACATCCTGAAATCTTTTTAAATGATCTTTTAACATTTCAGCAATTGGATAACCTTTTTTTAAGATACCTACAAAGACGATATCATTTAAATTTTGATTGCGTTCTATGATTTCATGTGTCATACGTTTGATGGTTCTTGATAGTTGTTCTTTGTTCATTAATTCCTTCATCTTATCACCATCTTTATCTTATCATTTTTTTCTTCATTTTTTAGTTGTTTTTAAAAAAATTCATGATATACTTGAAACAGTAAAGGTCCTTTAAGCTATGCCTGTGAGCATAACAAGGTAATTATCTTTTCCATACCTACGCTTGAAGGACACCAGAGGGTGTCTTTTTTGCTAAAGGCCTTACGAAACTAAATCTAAGGAGAAATGTCATGAATGAAAATGGAATGATCGTCGGTATTCAAGAGAAACCGGCTTCCATCGGCAAGTGGATTATCTTAAGCTTGCAGCATGTCTTTGCTATGTTTGGGGCTACCGTATTAGTTCCTCTTTTAACAGGGCTTGATGTTGGAGTTGCACTTGTTGCAAGTGGTATTGGTACACTGATTTATATCTTATGTACGAAAGCTAAGGTTCCTGTGTACTTAGGTAGTAGTTTTGCCTACATACCTGCGATTACTGCAGCAGTTGCAAGTGCAGGTGGTGCAGCATCTGCATATATTGGATTAATGACTGTTGGTTTAATCTATATCATTGTAGCAATTGCAATTCATTTTGCAGGAAGTGGTTGGTTAAAGAAATTATTGCCACCAGTTGTCATTGGTCCTATGATTATCATTATCGGGATGACGTTAGCACCTGTTGCGATCTCATCCTCTGGATTTGATGGTTCTCAAGGCTGGGAAGTTCCATTGGTAGCTGCCATTACGTTCTTATCAGTTGTTATTCTATCAACAAAAGCGAAAGGATTCTTAAGAATCGTTCCCTTCTTAGTCTCCATCTTTATTGGTTACGTCGCATCGATTGCTGTTGGTTTAGTTGATTTAGGTGCCGTCTTTAGCGGAGTTCAATTCTTCCAATTACCAAATTTCAGTTTCGTTGGAACATATAAATTTGACTTAAGTAACGTCTTAATGTTTGCTCCACTTGCATTTGTTACCATTGCAGAACACATTGGTGACCACGTGGTATTAGGTGAAATTACAGGTAAAGATTTCATTACGGATCCAGGATTAGATAAAACCTTATTGGGTGATGGTATTGCAACATTCGTGGCTGGTGCTATCGGTGGTCCAGCAAATACAACATATGGTGAAAACACAGGTGTTGTCGCAATCACAAGAGTCGGTTCAGTATGGGTAACAGGTTTAGCAGCATGTTTTGCAATCCTATTAGGCTTCTTCGGATACATTCAAGCGTTTATTAACAGTATCCCTTGGGCAGTTATCGGCGGTATGACAATCGTGCTTTATGGGTTAATTGCAGCTAACGGTGTAAAAATCTTAATTAAAGATCGCACAGATCTTGGTAACATGAAGAACTTAATTATCGTATCAACCATGTTAGTTATCGGTTTAGGTGGTGCAGTCCTTAACCTCACATCGATTGTTAAACTATCAGGTATGAGCTTTGCAGCAATCGTTGGTATCTTACTCAACTTATTCATTAACTTACTCGAAAAAATTGGACCCAAAAAAGAATAAGTAAGTCATTAAAAAAGATAGGGAACTTCAGCGTGAAGTTCCCTTTTTATTATGCTTTTTTAATAGCTTCAATACGTTCTTTCATTGGTGGATGAGAATAATAAAGTAAGATGGTTAGCGGGTGCGGATTTAAGTTAACTAAATCTTCTTTTGCTAAAACCTTAAGTGCAGAGATCATGTGTTCACCTGATGTTTGTGATTTCGCAAAGGCATCCGCTTTAAATTCTGCTCTTCGAGATAAGTAAGATAATGGAATGCCTAAGACGAGTTGAATAGGTTCAAAAAGAATAACAAATAAGATCATCGCAAACCCAAAGTGGACACCGCTTAAACCAAAGGCAGTTGCTAATTCATCACTTTGTAAAATCAAACCAATGCCTAAAGCATAGAGCGATATGATCAAGACTTGTTGAATTAAACCTCTGATGGTGTCTTTATGAACAGCATGACCTAACTCATGTGCAAGCACAGCAAGTATTTCATCTTCTGACATTTTTTCAATCAGTGTATCATATAAGACAACTTCTTTAGATCTGCCGATACCTGTAAAAAAGGCATTTAACTTAGTTGAACGCTTTGATGCATCCATAACCGATAACTTCTTAATGTTAAATCCTAATGATGCAGCAAGTTCTTCAATTCTTTGTCTTAATGTGCCTTCAGGAAGTGGTGAAAACGTATTAAATAGTTTTAAGAAAACTTTATTTAAAAACATGAAAATCATGACCATAACGACAGTGATAGATCCCCAAGCAACTAAAACAAATGTCCAAAGTTGATCAGAAAATTGAAGGTATAACGCATGAATACCACCGACCATCAAACCACCTAAGACCATGGTCATCACATATTGAATGAACTGATCTTTTGTAAATGTCTTTTTCGTCGTTTTATTGAAACCATACTTTTCTTCAATCTTAAAGATGGCATAATGTTTAAACGGAATAGCTAAAAGAAATTCTACAGTGACATAGACACCAAGAAAATAAAGGGTTGCCATAATAGGACTATCGGTCCAGCTAGCAGTAACTACTTCTAAACGCGCAAATAATCCAGACAATAAAAAGAATAATAATAACGCAAGATCAAACCCTCGTCTAACTAGTGTAAACCAATGATTTTCTAAAGAGTACATCAACCATGTGCCATAACGATTTTCATCGTAAATATCACTTAATACGTCTGGAACTGGTTTAAATCGGTAACGGTAGTTTAAATAACTAACGATGGTTTCAAAAAGATAAACTGCTACAAAAATGCCAATAATAACCCACTTCATGTTTCTATCCTCGCTTGTTATACATCATTTTTATGATGCCTAGTGATATCTTTCATTGTATCATAACCAAACACTAATTTTAACGTTGGACCTGCGATCATGTTATCGTTTTTTAGTTGGTTGATGCTTTATATAACTTTTATTTCCAGAATGATGCTCACGCTTATGATTGTTTTCAGATGATTGTATATGATTCTTTGAATCATTTTGACGCTTCTTTTGACTAGATGATCCATAAACTTTGTTTTTATGTTTATAAGATGATGTAGGCTTCTTCTTTTGTGTCGTTTGTGAAGAACCGCTTTGTTGTGTGTGTTGTTTGCTAGATGCTGTTTCATCCTGTTTAGCAAAAAGATGTTCTTTAACTACAGGAATCGTTTGCATAATATGCTTTTCAATCGCTTTTAAAAGATTTAATTCATCCTTATGACAAAACGATATCGCTTCTCCTGAGAGTCCTGCTCTTCCTGTTCTACCGATACGATGGATATATGTTTCTGGTGTTTCAGGAAGATCATAATTGATCACATGGGATAACTCATCAATATCAATACCTCTTGCTGCAATATCTGTAGCAACTAAGACACGTAACTTTCGCTCTTTAAATTCATTTAGCACTTTGAGACGATGATTTTGAGATTTGTTACCATGAATAGCTTCTGTTTTTACACCATAACTTAAAAGTTCTTTAACAAGTTTATTAGCTCCATGCTTCGTTCGTGTAAAAACTAAAACAGATGCGAGTTTTGGATTAACTAATAAATCAATTAGTAGATTGGTTTTATCTTTCTTAGCTACATAATATAGTGACTGCTTAATAACATCAAGTGTCGTTTCTACAGGTGTTACAGCAACTCTGATAGGATCTTTAAGTAAGCTGTTCGCTAAATCTAAAATGTCCTTTGGTACGGTTGCAGAAAAGAGTGCGGTTTGTCTTTGTTCAGGGATGAATGATACAATCTTTCTAACATCTCTAATAAATCCCATATCTAGCATGCGGTCTGCTTCATCTAATACGAGATATTTTACATGTTCGAGATGAACTAAACCTTGATTCATTAAATCCATCAAGCGACCTGGGGTTGCGATTAAAACATCAACACCTTTTTTTAATGCAATCTGTTGATTGCGTTGAGAAACACCACCATAAATCACTTCTATCTTCAAGTTCAGGTTTTTACCATAATTGCGAAATGATTCCTTAATTTGCTCTGCAAGTTCTCTTGTAGGTGCTAAAATGAGTGCTTGGATACGTGGCTTGATCGAAGGATTTGTTTTTTGTTGATACAATCCTTGTAGAATAGGTACTGCAAAAGCTAATGTCTTTCCTGTTCCTGTTTGGGCACTTCCTAAGATATCTTTACCTTCTAATAACATGGGGATAGCTTGCTGTTGAATAGGTGATGGTATTTCATAACCTTCATGTTCTATTGCTTGTAAAATGGGGGTAATAATGTTTAATTCTTTAAATGTCATTGATATGCTCCTTATGGTTGATTGATGAATGTATGCCATAGAAAAAAGCGCTATGGATCAAAGCCTAATAACGCTTAATAATTAACAGATCATTTTACATGTAAAAAGTTTTAAGTTAAGATGGCGCATATAACTAAGAACTTCAAGTCTATTCATCAAACAAGAAGCATACCAATCATACCATAAAACACTATAATATACAAATAAAGATAAAGAAAAGGGCTTCGATGAAGAAGCCCTTAAACATGTTTGTTAGTTGTTTAACTAAACCACATTGAGGAAAACAATATAAGCGATGAATAATGCAGTAGCTACATAAAGAAGTGGACTAACTTCTTTAGCTTTTCTGCTTGAAACCATGACAACAACATAGGTTAAGAAACCAAAACCAATACCATCAGAGATGGAATAAGCTAAGATCATAATCATGATCGTCATGAATGCAGAAATTGAAATTTGCCATTTATCCCATTCAATTTTACCAATGGATGCAGCCATCATTGTACCAACAATGACCATAGCAGCTGCGGTGACACTTGGTGTAATTAACGATAAGAGTGGTGATAAGAAGATAGATAATAAGAATAAGATACCTGTGAAGACAGATGCTAAACCAGTTCTTGCACCTGCACCAACACCACTTAATGATTCAATGTATGAAGTAACGGTTGAAGTACCTAATACTGAACCAACAACGGTTGCTGAAGCATCAACAACATTAGCTTTTTGAAGATCTTCTTCTGTAACGCCTTCCATTTGACCTGTAACTGCAATTAGTGTACCGGAAGTATCAAAGAAATCAACAAATAAGAATGCAAAGACAGCCATCCAACCAGCAGGACCTGATAATAAGCCACCTAAACCTCTAAATGCACCAGCAAATGTAGGTGATAATGAAGGAACTGAACCGAAGAATTGTGTGAATACTGGCATGTTATCAACTTCAAAAATAAGACCAACAAGTAAACCTACAATCGCAGTTGTTACAAGGCCGAAGAATACAGCAGCTTTTAGCTTGAATGCCATATATATCATGGTGACAATAATACCAAATAATGCTAATAAAGCTACTGGGCTTGTAAAATCACCGAATGATGTGTTTGTTCCACCTGTATTAACAATAATGCCAACATTGACTAAGCCGATATAAGCAATGAAGAAACCAATACCAGAACCAATGGCATATTTTAATGATTGAGGAATTGCATTAACGATTTTTTGTCTAAGACCTGTTAATGTGACGACTAAATATGCAATACCAGATACAAAGACAGCAGCAAGTGCTTCTTCCCATGAATAACCCATATTCACAACAATTGTGAATGAGAAGAATGCATTAAGACCCATACCTGGAGCTAATGCAACGGGTAATTTAGCAAATAAACCCATCGCAATCGTAGCTAAACCTGCAGCAAGTGCTGTAGCTAAGAAGACAGCATTTAAATCTAATCCAGCAACTAACTGAATTGTCCCACCAGCACCATCTGAAACGACACCACCCATAAGTGAGGGGTTAGCAAACAAAATGTACGCCATAGTAAGGAAGGTTGTTAAACCACCTAAGAGTTCTTTACCAATGGTTGTACCGCGTTCTTCAATTTGAAAGAACTTTTTAATAAACTCCATTTTTCATTCTCCTTTGATTGTATTTTGTATTCATATGTATGCCAAACAAAAAATAAAAAACCACAGATGGTATGTGGTTTCTACATATGAAAACAACAAAAAGAATGTTTTCATATCGTAGTCGCGAATTTTACGGAACCGCGGTAGAAACTTGACCTCCACATCAGGTCGATTATACGATACATTGAATACGA
>CAZETB010000055.1:0-4824 GCA_964514865.1 uncultured Mariniplasma sp.
GCGTGCGTAAAATTTTATCAAAGGTACCTAATTATATAAAAATAGGTCTTGTAACTGAACTGATACCAAAAAGTTGTACTTTGATATTATACAAGTATATGCAAGGGGTATCGCATGAAAGATAAAAAGAAAAATAATAGATTATGGAGTGGAGAGTTCAAATTAAAAGTGGTTTTAGATATTATTGATAATGAACTATCTTACAGTCAAGCAGCACGCAAATATGATATGTATTTATCATCCGGGAGTCTAAATGATACATTGCCTGCAAGATGGGTTTATCAGTATAGACTCTATGGGAAAGAGCGTTTCTTTCAAACACCTAAAGACTATCGAAAGAATCCAGCGAGACAATTCCATAAGCCATCCAAAGAGGTAGAACAGGATTTAGAACTCAAAGTTAAACACCTAGAAATGGAGCTTGAATACACAAAAAAACTTATAGTCTTAGTTCAAAAACAGGAACAAACAAACAAAAATACCAAGTAGTCAAGGAACTAAGGCGAAAATATGTATTAAAAGATCTACTTCTCATATCAAGACTTCCAAAGTCTGTTTACTATTATTATGAACACCATAATGAGACTGATAAATATCATGATATTAAGATACTTATTTCAGAAATCTTTGAGTCTATTAACAAAAAATATGGCTATAGACGTATCAAACTCGCCCTTCAAAACTTCTATCATATTGATCATCCTCTTTCCCTCCTCATTTACTATTTATTATCGTTTAGAAGAGGTTTCTAGGTGGCTCAATTTTAAATGACGATGGGTGGCTCAGTTTTATATTACGATATACAATAGTGAAGTGGTTTATGGTAATTTTATAGCAGCAAACATAGAATATTATACTGAATGAAGATACATTGTATTATGTAGATAATGCTGAGGGTACTTTAGTTAATGTCATCCCACCAATACCATATAATGCAGGTTATGAATTTGCTGGGTGGTTTAAAGATACTGATTTTAGTCACCCCTTTGTATTCGATGATGAGGTTATTCCGACAAAGCAATTTGATGATGAAAGCAAACTGATTAACATAACCAAGATTTATGCAAAATGGCAAGTGAAGTAGCCACAGATAAATCAATAATAATTCATCAATAAAAAGTGCTTATTAGGCAACTACTGCAGTCATTTTTTAGATTTTTTTCTATGTTAACGCATTTTATATAGGGTGCTAAAAGATTACACGATATGACACTGGGGTGCTAAAATATTTACACGAATTGAAGGTTAGGGTGCTAAAGTTGTATTAAACCTCAAAACCTTAGACATTTGCTGAGCATTAGTCTGATACGATTTGTATCGGACTTTTTTTGTCTTTGTTAAGCAATTTGTATAATCAAATGGCAATTGTACTAACAAAAATCTCAATAAATATAGCCTTAGAATTAAATTAGAATTTGGAGGTGCTTAAAATTCCAACGATGATGCTCAATTGTATCCTAACTTATAATGTTACACATAGGAGATAAGCATTAAATATCCTATGTTTTATTAATAGAAATTGTAAAGTATTTTTCTTTCAATGGATTGAAAATTTAACATATGCATGCTATCATTGATTAACAGAATCAAATACATGCTTTTACATATGGAGGGTATTGTGAGCAGTTTAGATGAATTTTATAATGAAAAGAATGAAGAGAAAGAACCGTACAAATCGCCATTGGGTGATTTCACTTATCAGCAAGAATTGTTGATAAGATTCGGTTCTGGAAACAAGGTATTGCTTTATTGGGTTTTATATCTGATATCGTTGGTGATGTCTCTATTGACACTCATCGTAATTTGGAAACTTGACTTTGTTACATTGTTTGCCGAGTATGATGTCGATTTGCAACGATATAACATACTGATACGATCCATAGGAATATTATCCGTCGTATTAAGTCTCATCCTGCCTTATGCGATTGGACGACTTTACCTTGGATGCAAGAATCTGAATCTTAAGAGTGCTTCAAAAGGTGTTAAGGTTGCAAGAATCTTCCTGCAAGTTATAAGTGTTCTTCTTGGTATCGGGGCTATTGGCGCAGTGATTGTGACCATTCTTATATTGATTAGAATGCCAATTATCGGATTGTTGATAGGGCTGTTGTTATTTGGATTGTTTATTATTTATTTCAGACTCATGTCATTGTTGATTGATTTATTGTTTTTAATTGAGATGAATTTGACTGGACATAATTCAAAATTACCATTCCACTACGAGTTGAAGAAATATGCTTGGATTGCATTTGCCATAGTGATTATCACAGCATCTATATCTTTATTACAGGACAGTTCGGCTGATCCAGCATATATCGCATTAATGCCACAAGTGGCCGCGCTAATGAGTCAACTGAACTTATATTCTGTCATAGCACAATTCATTGGAGTGGTTATAGGTGCATACAGCATTTATCTCATTTCAGCCTATGAGAATGAAGTTTACTCTGTTCGAAACAAATATGAGTAACAAGCCCTTTGGGGCTTTTTTCTTTAATGTAGCATAATTTTGATATAATACAGTTAAGTGATACAAGAATCAATCATGCATTAGAAAAGACAAGGATGAGAACACGGGTTTCATACAGGAAAGTTTGATTACATTAGATTTAGGATTATCTAAGAAGTACACTATGATACAGTTCACAGATGTTCATGTATCTATTTATCATCCATCAGATTATGAAGATTCCATTAACAAGGCCATCCTTCAAGAGAAAGTATGGTTAAAACAACGATTGGATTTTGCACATAAATTCAACGAAAAATATGATTCAAAGTTATTGCCATCGACAGAGTGTTTAAGTCAGTTGATTGCGTATACGAATCATCAACAACCAGATTTAGTTTTATTGACAGGTGATATCATTGATTACTATAGTCCAGCAAATTATGATTTCATGAAACATTCAATCGAAAAGATTCATGATCCTTATTTATTTATGTGTGGAAATCATGAATATCCATCTACAAAATTTAAAGAATTATGTCAGGGACATTGTGACATTAATCATATGGAGTTTGATGAATTTCTTGTTATATCTATTGATAATTCGACAAGAAAGATCAATTCATATCAACTTGAAGAGTTTAAAAAACTTTTGTCTATCAAAAAACCAATCATCTTAGCCATGCATATCCCCATCATGACGTCTCATAATACTGATGAGTTCACCAAACTTGATGATTATTATTCGATGAAGTATCAGGATTGTGACGAAGTGACAGCTGAGTTCATCGAACTTGTTAGTTCACATAGGCTAGTAAAAGCCATCTTTTGTGGACATATTCATGGTTTTTTGATTTCATATATTGCACCAAATAAACCTCAATATTGTTGTTCAAGTGGTTTGATTGGTAATGTAAACAAGATTATTATTACATAATTTTTAACATAGGAGATAATACATGCTTTTTATATACATCAGACATGGAGAACCCATCTATGAAACAAACACTTTAACAGAATTAGGCATGAAACAAGCAGAAAAAGTAGCAAAATACCTTTCTGTAGAAGGCGTTGATCACATCTTTTCATCCACATCAAACAGAGCCATTTTAACAGCTATGCCTACAGCAAAAATATTAAACAAAACTATTACCTATGTCGACTTTGCCGATGAGAAACACCCATGGGACAATCTAACCGTGGATACACCAACGGGGAAGATGTGGCTATTCAGATCCAAGGAAATTATCAAACTTTTTCATAGTCAAGCCATCGTTGATTTAGGTTTTAAATGGTTTGATCATCCTGAACTCAACAAACCATCCTTTAAGGATGAAATGAAGAGAGTGCAAGTGGAAAGTGATCATTTCTTTACTAGTCTAGGCTATCAACATTTAGGTAATAGCGTATACAAAGTTTTGCATGATAATGATGATCGTGTTGTTTTATTTGCTCATCAAGGGTTTGGTTATGCCTTTTTATCACTCTTACTGAATATACCTTATCCTCAGTTCTGTACCCATTTTGAACTCGGTCACGCAGAGATAACAACCATAGAATTCAAAAATGACAATGGATATGCATACCCTAAAGTCTTATCGCTATCACAAAAAGTATTTTAGATCATCAATCATAAAATGAAAAGAAGCGACTATTGATATAGTCGTTTTTTGTCATGTACTGCTTTTGATGAGGTTTGGTAAATCAATATGAAAATGTTATATAGTTTCATCAGTTTTTCAGTTTGTTTTCATTAAGAAATGAAAGAGTTATATTCATATCTTCTTATGTTACAATGAAATTGAAACATACCGATGAGAAATGAGGACTTGTCCATGGACAACATGACATATCAAACCTATCTTGACATTATCAAAAAAGAACTTGTACCTTCAATGGGTTGTACTGAGCCTAATGCCATTGCTTTTTGTGCTGCTAAAGCAAGATCAGTATTAAACCAGCTACCTGAACGAGTCTTAATTGAAGCGAGCGGAAATATCATTAAAAATGTCAAAAGTGTGATTGTACCTAACACAAAAGGTATGAAAGGTATTGAAGTTGCTGCTGCGATGGGTATTGTAGCAGGTGATGATAAAAAAGGATTAGAAGTAATTTCTCATGTTGATAGTCAGATGCTTGAAGAAGTTAAGACATTCATGAAAAATGTAAGGATAGAAGTCAAAAACATAGATTCTGATTTACCACTAGACATCAGGGTGACACTTTTTTTCTCGCATGATGTTGTCAGTGCAAGAATCATCAACAATCATACACACATCGTTATGATCAAACATAATGATGACATCATCTTTGATGACGTCTATTCAGGAGAAACAGGGCCCCACGGTCTCAATTATAGTCTTCTCAATATGAAA
>CAZETB010000055.1:4924-8880 GCA_964514865.1 uncultured Mariniplasma sp.
CAGGGATTAACTGCATCACTACCAGTCATTGAGTTTGCTGAAGAACTTCAAGTATCTAAAGAAAAATTATTTAGAGCGCTTATTTTGTCAAATCTCATCGCAATCTACCAAAAATCACAAATAGGATCACTATCAGCATTTTGTGGTGCTGTGACAGCAGGTGCAGCTGCAGGTGCAGCCATCACCTACTTAAAAGGTGGAAAGTATTCTGATGTTGCTCATACACTTAATAATGGATTAGCGATTGCATCAGGTATCATTTGTGATGGTGCAAAAGCTTCATGTGCAGCAAAAATTGCGATTTCAGTAGATGCTGGTATCCTGGCTTCTGATATGCATTTAAATGGAAAAGACTTCTACGCTGGTGATGGTATTGTCGGTGTTGATGTTGATCAAACTATCAAAAATATCGGTCAACTTGGACGTGAAGGTATGAAAGAAACAGATAAAGAAATTCTATATCTGATGACATGTTTTGAATAACTATTTGGTAATTAAGTCATTATACATGTTGATTGAACTAAACATATGAATTAAGAAAGGTTAACAATGCCTGTTATTAGAGATATGATTTCTGAAGATGTTGTAGAAAAAGGATTTGTCCATTATAAAAGTTGGTTAGAGACATATGATGGATTAATGAATCTTGAATTTTTATCTAAACATACATTAGAACGTTGTATTCATATTGCAAAAACATATCCAGAAAATACGATTGTAGCTATCTATGATCATCATATTGTTGGCTTTGCTGCATATCTTTCATCACGTGATTCTAAAGATGATCGAGGAGAAGTTATGGCCATCTGTGTCCTAAAGGACTATCAGAAATTAGGCATTGGTAAAGCATTGATGGATGAATGCATCAATCGCTTACATGCGCATGATGAAGTCAGTGTCTGGGTTCTTCACAACAATTTTGCAGCTATCACATGGTATGAAAAGTATGGTTTGAAGCTAGATGGCAAGAAGAAATCAGTTAAAGTCATGAAAGATTACAGTCTTGATGAAGTACGCATGAGTCTTTCAATCAAGAACATCCATCACTAAACTATATTGAAAAGATTTCATCTCATGTAGCATTATGATTAACTCATAAGTAGTTCCTTTTAACACAATTTTCAATGCATTATTTCGTAAATAATTCTTTATGTTGATACAAAAGATAAGTTCAAGATTTTTGTATTCATAAAGATTTTTTTGTTTCATTACTTAGGGACTGAACTTACAAGGTTGTATATTGTTTGGCTATCAAAGTAATTTATATTATAATTAAGATAATAAATAAGAGGTGATCATGATGAAAAAAATTATTTTACTCCTGACATTAATCGTTACAGCTATAAGTTTATCAGCGTGTGGTCAAAATGATGATGTCTTGAGAGTTGCTATGGATTTAAGATATCCACCCTTTGAAACGGTTAACACATCTAATGAACCTGAAGGTATTTCTGTCGATATCGCTTTAGCGTTTGGTGAATACTTAGGTGTTGAAGTTGAGATTGTTAATACTGAATTTTCTTCGATTATTCCCGCACTTGAAGCTGGTGAAATCGATATAGCGATTGCATCCATGAGTATTACAGAAGCTAGAAAAGTATCTGTTGATTTTTCAGAACCCTATTTTTACTTCAAGATTATTACGTTGGTGAACAAGAGCTTTGCAACTGCGAACAACCTAACTGAAGATTCAACTGTTGAAGATATTCTCGCGATTGAAAATGCACGCTATGTTGGTATAGCATCACAAGTATCAGCTTCCATTCCGCAATCTTATGGTAAAACTGTCACGGAAGCTACCGATTTAGGAACAGCTGTTGAATCTGTTGCACAAGGTACTGCCGATGTACTTCTCATGAGTGCTAACCCAGTTGTTGATGGTTTTAAAGCAAATCCAACTACAACCATGGTCGTTTGGGATCCTTTTGTATCAAGCCCTATTGGTATGGCTGTTAAAAAAGGAAATACTGAATTAATTGAAAAAGCGAATGCGTTTATTGAAACATTTAATGAAACAAATGGTTTATATGATATCTTAAAAGAAACTTGGGATGCTGTTTTACTAGATCGTTTAGGACGCTACGGGTTAGATTTCTACATCGATGAAGAGTAAACTATTAAGCTACATACTGGCAATCATGACGGTGGTTGCCTTTATCGTTTTTGTCATTATGAGACAAACGTCAGACTTTAGTCTAGTCTCTTTTAAAGATTATCAAAACATGATATCAGAAGGTGTGCTTAACACCATCTTGGTATCTATTTTGTCATTGCTAGGTAGTTTAGTTCTAGGCTTTATCTTCTATTTATTTTCAATATCAAAAGTTAAATATTTAAATGCATTAACCGATGTTTTCACAGAAATCATTTATGGAACTCCGCTTTTGGTTTTAGTTGTCATTACAGCTTTTGTCATTGGACCAGCATTCGGTACCTTCAACAGAAATGCATTAGGGTTTGCTGCACTTGTCTTTTATATGACACCTTATATGATGAATGTTTATAAATCTGCTTTTTCAAGTATTTCAAAAGATCAATATATGACCATGGATCTTTTTGGATTTACACCATATCAGCGTTATCGTTATATCATTATTCCCCAAGTTATTAGAATCTTAATGCCACCTATGATGAATAACTTTTCAATGATTATTAAGGGAAGCGCACTGCTAAATGTCTTATCGTATAATGAACTTTATTACGCAATTAGAGTTGCTCAATCAAAAACATTTGCATTTGTTGAAGGTTATGTCTTAATGTGGATCTTATATTTGATTATCACGATACCACTATCTCAATTAACTAAATGGATTCAAAGGAAGTGGGCATTATGAAAATACATATTAAAGATCTCTCACACACCTATGATGTTGAGGTTCTTAGTCAGTTAACTTTAGATTTAGAAGGTTATAGTTCAATAGCAATCATCGGTGTATCAGGTTCAGGTAAGTCCACGTTGATTAGGTTGTTAAGCGGTCTAGAAAAACCAACATCAGGATCAATATCTATCAATGATCATCAGGTAGATGAAGAAGCTTACCGTAAAAAAATAGGATTTGTTTTTCAAAATCACAATCTATTTCCACATCTTTCATTAGAAAGAAATATCAGTTTAGTTCTAGAGAAAACACGCGGATTTGAAAGAGAAGAAGCTGATCAGATTGCAAGGAAGTATTTAACGATGTTACATCTTGAAGATCAATTTCATAAGCTTCCAAAAAATGTTTCAGGTGGACAGGCTCAACGCGCATCGATTGCTCGTGCTTTATCCATTAATCCTGACATCATCTTCTTAGATGAACCGACCTCATCACTTGATCCGATCTTAACCGATGAGGTGTTGAGTGCAGTTGAAGATTTAAAAGAACTCGGTAAAGATTTCATTTTTGTGACACATGTTATGGGATTTGTCAGAGACTTTGCTGATTATGTCATTTTTATGGATAAAGGAAGGATTGTTGAACAGGGACCTCCTTCAATTCTTGATCATCCACAAACAAAAGAACTCACAGAGTTTATGAGAAAAGTAAGATAGATTTTCAATAGTAATGAAATTGAGAGGTGATGGAGTGATGAAAACATATGTGTTACCTGGATTAATGGCTAATGCTGCAACATTGGGTATTCATTGGATCTACGATTATCAATATTTACATCAGTTAAGCCAAACATCATCTTTGTTGTTTCGCATACAAAATAAAGACATTTATGATCAAGCAGAAATCTCATATTTCAGTTATCCACATCAAAAGCTAGGAGATGTCACGGTACAAGGTCATATCATGATGTGGTTATATGATGCACTACTTAAAAAACCTGAATTTGGCAGATTAGCGTATGAAGACATGCTCTATGAGCATTTTAAACCGGGTGGGAGTTATATAGGATATGTCGAAAGTTATGCTCAAAAACTTGTACTCAACCAGATTGCTAAAAATCAGCATATTGATTTTCCA
>CAZETB010000056.1:0-3722 GCA_964514865.1 uncultured Mariniplasma sp.
ATAAAGAGTAGGGGTGAGAATACATGGGACAAAAAGTTAATCCAGTAGGTATGCGTCTCGGTATCATTCGTAATTGGGATTCAAAGTGGTATGCAGAAAAGACTGTCGTTCCCACATTGGTCAAAGAAGATGCGAAGATCCGCGAATACCTCAATGATTTTTATAAAAAAGCCGCAGTATCTCACGTTGAAATTGAACGCGTGAAGGGTAAAGGCGGAAAAGACCGCGTGAAAGTCACACTTCACACAGCAAAACCTGGTATTGTCATCGGTAGAGATGCTGAAACAAAGAAAAAGGCTGTTGCTGCATTAGAAAAACTTACTAAAAAAGAAATCGTATTTAACGTCGTTGAAGTTAAGCGTCCAGAACGCGTAGCGACACTTGTTGCACAAAGCATCGCAGAACAACTTGAAAACCGTGCATCATTCAGACGTGTACAAAAAATTGCAATGCAGAGAGCACTTAAATCAGGTGCTAAAGGTGTTAGAACACTCGTATCAGGTCGTCTTGGTGGTGCAGAAATTGCACGTAGCGAAGGCTACTCAGAAGGACAAGTTCCTCTACATACATTAAGAGCGGACATCGACTATGCAACTGCAGAAGCTCGCACAACCTATGGTATTTTAGGTGTTAAAGTTTGGATCTACAATGGTGAAGTTCTACCAGGACAAACACGTGAAGAAAACCTTAGAAAACAAGATGAAAGAGCACCACGTCAAGACAGAGAAAGACGCAGACCCCGCGAAGACCGCAATAAGGGTAATGCGCGTGACAGTAAGGGAGGCAAATAATCATGTTAATGCCTAAAAGAACAAAGTTTCGTCGTCCTCACCGCGTAAGTTATGAAGGTAAAGCTAAAGGAAGAAATGAAATCCTCAATGGCGATTACGCTCTCGTAGCTCAAGAAGGCGCTTGGATTACCAACCGTCAAATTGAAGCAGCGCGTATTGCGATGACAAGACATATGAAAAGATTAGGGAAAGTATGGATCAACATCTTCCCACACTTGGCAAAAACCAAGAAACCACTCGAAGTGCGTATGGGTTCCGGTAAAGGTGCTCCAGACCATTGGGTAGCGGTTGTTAAAGAAGGAAAAGTTATGTTTGAAGTTAATGGAGTTTCTGATGAAATCGCAAAAGAAGCTCTTCGTTTAGCATCTCATAAACTTCCAATCCGCACAAAGATTGTTAAAAGAGGTGAGCAAGCGTGAAAGCGGCAGAAATCAGAAAGATTAGCACAACTGATCTTGAAAAAAGAATTGTCGAGCTAAAAGCTGAATTATTTAACCTACGCTTTCAACTTGCAGTAGGACAGCTTGAAAATACAGCTCGTATTAGTCAAGTTAAGAAGACGATTGCACAAATGAAGACAATCATCAGCGAACGCACTGAATAAGGAGGATACCATGGAACGTAATAATAGAAAAATTTATACCGGAACAGTTGTATCCGACAAAATGGATAAGACGATCACGGTGGTTGTTGACACATACAAGAAAGATCCTTTATATGGAAAACGTGTAAAGGTTTCAAAGAAGTTTCACGTGCATGACGAAGAAGGCTTAGCAGGAATTGGTGATAGAGTGACCATCATGGAAACAAGACCACTTTCTAAAACCAAGAGATTCCGTCTCTTAGAGGTTGTTGCTAAGGCCGATCTAGTATAGGGAGGATAAAACACTATGATACAACAAGAAAGTAGATTAGTCGTTGCTGACAACAGTGGCGCTAAAGAAGTCCTTGTGATTAAAGTTCTCGGTGGCACACGTCGCCGCTATGCTAACATCGGTGATATCGTCGTTGTAACAGTCAAGAAAGCTACACCAGCTGGCGCTGTTAAGAAGGGTGATGTCGTTAAGGCAGTCATCGTTCGTACGGTATCTGGACTTCGTCGCCAAGATGGCTCATACATCAAGTTTGATGAAAATGCAGTCGTTATTATTAAAGATGATTTAAACCCACGTGGAACCCGTATCTTCGGTCCAGTGGCAAGAGAGTTAAGAGAAAAGAACTTCATGAAGATCGTTTCCCTAGCTCCAGAAGTACTATAAGGAGGTTCAATCGATGTATATTAAAGCTGGAGATACAGTTGCAGTCATCGCTGGAGCCGATCAATTTGTAACTGACAAAAAAGGTGTAAAAACTCGCAAGACAGGCCGCGTCTTAAAAGTTTATCCAAGAACAGACCGTGTATTAGTTGAAGGTGTTAACAAAGTTAAGAAACACCAAAGACCAACACAGGCTAATGACAAAGGCGGCATTATCGAAAAAGAAGCACCTATCCATGTTTCTAACGTAGCATTAGTTGATCCAAAGACTGGAAAACCAACACGCGTTGGTGTTAAAGAAGTCGATGGTAAAAAGATTCGCTATGCTAAAAAATCAGGCGCAAGCCTTGATAAATAAGGAGTTTGAACAATGAGCATAATTAAAGAAAGATATGAAAATGTTGTCAAACCCGAACTGATTAAGGCATTTAACTATACGTCTGTTATGCAGGTGCCAAAAATCGAAAAAGTTGTGGTCAACATGGGTGTTGGTGATGCAGTATTCAATCCAAAAGTCTTAGATGACGCTGTTGAAGAATTAACTGCAATCACTGGACAAAAACCATTAGTAACTAAGGCTAAGAACTCCATCTCTAACTTCAAACTTAGAGAAGGTATGCCTATCGGTGCTAAGGTTACCCTAAGAGGCGACCGCATGTGGTTTTTCCTTGATAAAGTGATTAACATCGCTTTACCACGTGTACGTGACTTTAGAGGTATTTCATCAAATTCATTTGATGGACGCGGTAACTACACAGTAGGCATCAAAGAACAAATCATTTTCCCAGAAATCAGCCTCGACAAAGTTAAAAAAGTTCGTGGTATGGACATTGTAATTGTTACAACGGCTAAATCAGACCAAGAAGGTCGTCAATTATTGACTCTTCTCGGTATGCCGTTTAAGAAGTAAGGAGGCGCACTATGGCAAAGAAATCAAAGATCGTAAAAGAAGCAAAGCGTCGTGAAATCGTTGAACGTTATGCAGACATTCGTGCAGAACTAAAAGAAAAAGGTGATTATGCAGCTCTTTCTAAGCTCCCACGTAATGCTTCTCCAACACGTTTAAGAAACCGCGATGCATTAGATGGTCGCCCAAGAGGCTATATGCGCAAGTTTGGCTTGTCACGTTTAACATTCCGTGAATTGGCACACAAAGGTGAACTACCAGGTGTCAAAAAAGCAAGCTGGTAATTAGGAGGAAGAACTATGGTTATGACTGATCCAATCGCGGATATGCTTACCCGTATTCGTAACGCAAATAGAATGCGTCATGAGAAAGTAGAAATGCCAGCTTCTCGTCTTAAGGCTGATGTCTTATCAGTACTTAAAAAAGAAGGATTCATCGTTGACTACAATGTAGTTAAAGATGGTGTACAAGGCAAAATTGTTGTGACTCTAAAGTACACATCAACAAAAGAACGTGTTATTAAGGGTCTAAAACGGATATCGAAACCAGGACTTCGTGTTTATACTTCAGTTGAAAATTTACCTAAGGTGTTAAATGGACTCGGAATCGCAGTCATCTCAACATCAAAGGGTATCATGACTGATCGTGAAGCACGTTTAGCTCAAGTTGGCGGCGAAGTGCTCGCCTACGTTTGGTAATAAAGGAGGATAATATGTCACGTATAGGTAATAAAGTGATTCATGTTCCTGCTGGCGTTACTGTAACGAT
>CAZETB010000056.1:3822-8368 GCA_964514865.1 uncultured Mariniplasma sp.
ATTATCATCGAAGGTGCTGATAAGCAACTCGTTGGTGAATTTGCGGCTAAGATCAGAAGTGTTCGTAAACCAGAGCCATATCTTGGAAAAGGTATTCGCTATGTTGATGAATACGTTCCACGTAAAGCCGGCAAAACTGCTAAATAAAGGAGGATACTGACATGATTAAGAAAATTTCAAGTAATGTAACAAGACAAAAACGTCATCTTCGTATCCGCAAAATTGTTCAAGGAACAAGTGAACGCCCAAGACTTTCTGTCTACCGTTCAAATACAGCTATCTACGTACAACTCATTGATGATCTCAAACAAACAACAGTCGTTAGCGCTCGTTCACAAGAACTCGGTCTTAAGCATTCAAACGTTGAATCTGCTAAGGCAGTTGGTAAATTGATCGCTGAAAAAGCACTAGCTCAAGGTGTAACTTCGGTTGTCTTCGATAGAAGTGGTTATTTATACCATGGACGTATCAAGGCACTCGCTGAAGCTGCACGCGAAGCTGGTCTACAATTCTAAGGAGGAAAACGAACATGGCAAAAGAAAGATTCATGCAAGAAGAACAAAACGACAATCAGTTCGAAGAACGTGTTGTTGCCATTAACCGCGTAACCAAAGTTGTTAAGGGTGGACGTCGTTTCCGTTTTGCTGCCTTAGTTGTTATCGGCAACAAGCAAGGTCAAGTAGGCTTTGGTACAGGTAAAGCTGCCGAAGTTCCCGACGCTATCAAAAAAGCAGTAGAACAAGCAAGAACAAACATGATTGAAGTGCCTATTGTTAATTCAACAATTCCACATCAAGTAACAGGCCAATATGGTGCAGGTAAAGTATTCTTAAAGCCAGCATCTGAAGGTACTGGTATCATCGCTGGTGGTGCGGTCCGTGCTGTATTCGAACTCGCCGGTGTTAATGATATTTTATCTAAATCTCTTGGTTCAAGCACACCTATTAACATGGTTCGTGCAACATTTGCTGGTTTACAAGAACTTAGAACACCTGAAAAAGTAGCTGCACTTCGCGGTGTAGATGTATCGGAGTTGGTCTAATATGAAACTACAAATTACACTTAAGAGAAGTTTGATTGGCCGCAAGCCAAATCAAGTTAAAACAGCACATGCATTAGGATTAAAAAAGGTTAATCAAGTCGTGGTAAAAGAGGCTAATGAAGCCGTTACCGGTATGGTAAACACCATCATCCATTTGGTTGACGTACAAGAAGTAGAGTAAGGAGGACGACCCATGTTAAACGAATTAAGACCTGTAGAAGGTGCTCGCAAGAACCGTAAACGTGTGGGTAGAGGTCCAGGATCTGGAACTGGTAAAACAGCTGGTAAAGGATCGAAAGGTCAACTCGCGCGCTCTGGTGGCGGTCCACGCCCAGGCTTTGAAGGCGGACAGCTTCCTTTCTTCCAAAGACTTCCAAAGCGTGGATTCAAAAATGTTAACCGTAAAGAATACGCTGTCGTTAACCTATCAGATTTGAACTTATTCAATGATGGTGAAGTTGTAACGCCAGAAGTGTTAATTGCTCGCAATGTTTTGAAAAAACTTAACTCTGGTGTTAAGGTTTTAGGAAATGGAACCTTAGAAAAGAAGTTAACAGTCAAAGCACATGTATTTTCAAAGGCTGCTGAAGCGGCTATTGTAGCGGCTGGTGGAACTGTAGAGGTGATGTAAAGTGTGGCTACGTATACAACGAATTCTAAGTAACAAAACCGTGATGCTAAGATTAGCATTCACATTGATCATTCTATTGGTTGTTAGAATTGCAAGTCATATTACTGTACCACTCTTCAACACTGATGCGATTAGACAAGTCATGGAATCAAGCGGAAGCTTTATTGCCATCTTGAATAACTTCAGTGGTCAAGCCTTAGAGCGTTTCTCGATTGTCGCATTAGGGATTTCTCCTTATATTACGGCATCGATTGCTATCCAAATGCTTCAAATGGTTGTTCCTTCCTTTAAGGAATGGAGCGAACAAGGTGAAACAGGGAAACAAAAGATTAATCGTATCACACGCTATTCATCGATTGCTTTAGCATTTATTCAAGCGTTCGCACTGATCTTAGGTATGAGTGTTAACGGTAGCGTCTTAGTTTCTTCACTCGAAGCATCAGCTGTTACACAATATCGTTATTTCTTCTATATTTATATGGCACTCGTTATGACGGGTGGTTCAGCGATGATGATTTGGTTAGCTGACCAAATTACAAAACGCGGTGTTGGTAATGGTACATCCATTTTAATTACTGCAGGTATTGTAACCAGCTTACCTTCTATGTGGACAACCTTATGGACTAAATATATTGCAAACGGTACAGGTGGATGGGACATTGTCATCTTCATCTTCATCCTCACATTATATTTCGGTATTCTATTAGGTGTTGTTTACATGCATATCGCAACTAGAAAGATTCCAATTCAATATGCTAACCGTCAAGGTAAAGCTGATTCTCATATTCCTATGAAGATTAACAGTGCAAGCGTGATTCCAGTCATCTTCGCACAAACTATTCTTAGTATTCCATTAACCATTATTGGTTTCTCATCAACAGACACAACATCAGGTATTGGTGGATGGATTAACAGCATTTTCAATTACCAACAACCCATTGGATTTATCTTCTACGTGATTTTAATTATCATCTTCTCATTCTTCTATTCATTCTTAACGATCAATCCAGAGAAGATTGCAGATAACCTCACGAAGTCGAATGCATATGTTCCAGGTGTTCGTCCAGGTATTGAAACAAAGGACTTCATTGCGAAGCTCCTCTTCAAGATTACCGTTATCGGTACTGTATATCTTGTTGTATTAGCGATTTTACCGATCTTGACATCGATTGTTTTCGATTTCACCGCTGCAGAAGCAAGTGCTATTACATTAGGTGGAACCAGTTTACTGATTATCGTTGGGGTTGCTATTGAAACGACACAACAGGTGGAAACAGACGCAAGTCAAACCGAATACAGCGGCATTTTCAAGTAAGCGGAGGTTACGGCAATGCGCATCATATTGATGGGCCCTCCCGGTGTGGGTAAGGGTACAGAAGCCGAATTATTGGTCAAGCATTACGATATACCTCATATTTCTACGGGCAATATCTTTCGTGAACTATATAAAGATAAAACGCAAGTAGGAAAAATCGCAAAAGAATATATCGATCGTGGCGAACTTGTACCAGATGACATTACTAATGAAATCGTTCGTCACCGGCTCTTAATGAAGGATTGCAAGAAAGGGTTTCTCTTCGACGGCTATCCTAGAAACATTGAACAAGCCAAAGCATTTGATGCACTTTTGATCGAACAAGGATGGAAATTAGATGCAGTGATTAACATTGCTGCACCTGATCACGTCATTGTTGATCGCATCGCTGGCAGAAGAGTTTGTTCAACATGTGGCGCTGTTTACCACATCACCAATAAAAAACCAAAAGTTGAAGGCATCTGTGATGTTGATGGTGGTAAACTCATTCAGCGCGCTGATGATATGGAAGAAACAGTTAAAAGAAGATTACGCATCTACTACAATCAAACTGAACCAGTCATCGGTTATTATAAAGCTAAAGGTTCTATTGTTGAAATTGATGGTACACAAACCATTGAGTACACGGATACAACCATTAAGAAAGTATTAGGTGAGATGAATTGATACAAATCAAGTCACAACGTGAAATTGAGTTGATGCGTGAAGCAGGACGCATCTTAGATTTAACTAGAAAAATGCTTGAAGAACATATCAAGCCTGGTATCTCTACGCTTCAACTCGATCAACTCGCCGAATCATTTATTATCAATCTTGGGGCCACACCATCCTTCAAGGGTTATCATGGTTTTCCAGGATCCATTTGTACTTCAATCAATGAAGTTGTTGTTCATGGTATTCCTTCAAATAAGCACATACTTAAAGAAGGAGACATCATTACCTTAGATTTTGGTGTCAATTACAAAGGATATCACGCTGATTCTGCAACAACTTATCCTGTTGGTAAAGTCACACCAGAAATCCAAAAATTACTTGAGGTTACTGAAAAGAGTCTTTACGTAGGATTAGAACAAGCAAAACCAGGAAATCAGGTTTCGGATATCTCGCATGCGATTGAAACCTATGTCAAACCATTCGGTTACGGTATCGTTGAAGAATTCACCGGTCATGGCATTGGAAGAAGTCTTCACGAAGACCCCTATGTTCCTAATTTTGGGAAGCCCCATCAGGGACCTGTATTAAAACCGGGAATGACATTTTGCGTTGAACCGATGGTCAATCTCGGAACCAAACGCGTCAAAATATTGTCTGACAATTGGACAACAGTCACAACTGATCGCAAACCTTCAGCTCATTTCGAGCATATGATTGTGATTACGGAAACTGGTTATGAGATCTTAACGATTGCAAAAAAGGAGTGAGTCTATGGCAAGAGAAGATTTAATTGAAGTCGAGGCGAAAGTCATCGAAGTATTGCCTAATACAAAATTTAAAGTAGAACTAATCCAAAACGGACACATCGTTTTGGCACACGTATCTGGTAAAATCCGCATGAATA
>CAZETB010000057.1:0-8142 GCA_964514865.1 uncultured Mariniplasma sp.
AACATGGCAGTCGTTTCAATGAAACAATTATTGGAATCAGGCGTACATTTTGGACATGCGACACGTCGTTGGAATCCTAAAATGGCACCCTACATCTTCACTGCAAGAAATGGTATTTACATCATTGACTTGAAGAAAACAGCTGAAGAAATCGAAAAGGCTTATCAAGCACTTTTCAACATTGTACAAGAAGGTGGAAAAGTACTTTTCATCGGTACAAAGAAACAAGCTCAAGAAGCAGTAAAAGAAGAAGCTATCCGTACAGGTCAGTTCTATGTTGACCAAAGATGGCTAGGTGGAACACTCACCAACTTCAAGACCATCAGAAGAAGAATTAAGAGATTACAAGATCTCTATAAGATGGAAACTGATGGCGTGTTTGAAAAACTTCCTAAAAAAGAAGTTCAACAATTAAAGCATGAAAGAGAAAGATTGGAAAAGTTCTTAGGCGGTATCAAAGAAATGAAGAAAGTTCCAGAAGCGATCTTCATCGTTGACCCACGTAAGGAAAAGAATGCAATCTTAGAAGCACGCAAATTAAACATTAAAGTATTTGGTATCGTTGACACCAACTGTGATCCAGATGATGTTGATTACATTATTCCAGCAAACGACGATGCAATTCGTGCGGTTAAATTAATCGCTTGGGTTATGGGTAATGCAGTAATTGAAGCTCAAGGTGGCGTTGTTGAAAAGTTCGAAGATGAACCTATCACTGCATCTCCAAGACGTGAAAGAACTGAAAGAACCGAAAGACCTGCTAGACAAAAAGAAGTTGAAGTCAAAGAAGAAGCTGTAGAAGAAGTTGTCGCTGAAGAAGTTAAAGAAGAAGTTAAAGAAACTAAGTCAGCTGAACAAGAGCTTGATGCAATGACTGTTGCTGAACTACGTGCACTTGCAAAAGAACGTGGTCTTACTGGTTTCTCAACCCTTAAAAAAGCAGAACTCATTGAAGCACTCAAATAAATGCTGAACAAGGGGATAATTTATCCCCTTTATTTTTAACAAAATAACGTATAATAAAAGTGAACCTAAAGGAGGATTTACATATATGGCAATTACTGCACAAATGGTAAAAGAATTAAGAGAAAAAACTGGCGCAGGCATGATGGACTGCAAAGGTGCATTAGAACAAACAAATGGTGATATGGAAAAGGCAATTGACTTTTTAAGAGAAAAAGGCATTGCAAAAGCTGCTAAAAAAGCAAGCAGAGTTGCTGCTGAAGGTTTATGCTCAGTTGTAACTTCAGGCAACAATGCAGTCATTTTTGAACTTAACTCAGAAACAGACTTCGTTGCTAAAAACGCACAATTCCTTGAACTTATCGAAACATTAGGTAATGGTTTAGTTGATTCAAACGTTCAAAACGATGAAGAAGCACTTAACTTCGTCATCAACGGAAAGAATGTTGAAACATTATTAGCAGATGCAACAGCAACCATTGGAGAAAAAATTTCATTACGCCGTGTAACTCGCGTTACTAAGAGTGATGAACAAGGTTTTGGTGCTTACAAGCACATGGGTGGACGTATTGCAGTATTAGCATTACTTGAAAAAGAAGATCAAGACGTTGCTAAAGACATCGCAATGCATGTTGCAGCACAAAAACCACTTTACTTAGATCGTACACAAGTTAACCAAGAAACCTTAGAACATGAAAAACATATTTTAACTCAACAAGCACTCCAAGAAGGAAAACCAGCTAACATCGTTGAAAAAATGGTTATTGGTCGCTTAAATAAATATTTACAAGATATCTGCTTAGTTGATCAAGGATTTGTTAAAGATCCAGACATCAAAGTAAGTGAATACTTAAAGAATCACAAGAATAGCGTTAAAAACTTCATTCGTCTTGAAGTAGGCGAAGGTATTGAAAAGAAGCAAGAGGATTTCGCAGCTGAAGTTATGGCACAAGTTCGTAAGTAAAAAATTCTTTAAGGAGTGTGGCATATGTACCAGAGAATCATCTTAAAATTGAGTGGTGAGGCTTTGAAAGGTAATGGAACTTATGGGATCCATCCTTTAACAGTTAAGGGAATTGCCACCGAAATCAAAGAAATATATGAGCTCGGTGTTCAAGTAGGTATTGTTGTAGGTGCCGGTAATCTCTGGCGTGGTAAAACCGGTGAAGAACTCGGTATGGACCGCGCACAAGCTGACTACATGGGAATGCTCGGAACCATCATGAACAGTTTAGCACTTCAAGATGCTTTAGAATCTATCATGGTACCCTCTCGTGTCATGACAGTTCTACCCGTCTCAGCTGTAGCGGAACCTTATATTAGAAGACGTGCAATGCGTCACTTTGAAAAAGGACGCGTACTCATTTTCGCAGGTGGTACTGGATCTCCTTATTTCTCAACGGATACAGCAGCAGCACTCCGTGCAGCTGAACTTAACGCAGACATTATTCTTATGGCAAAAAATGGTGTTGAAGGTGTCTATGATAAAGATCCAAGAAAACATATCGATGCAACCATGTTTACTGAACTATCACAAGAACAGGTTCTGCAAAAGAAACTTGCTGTGATGGATCAAACAGCAGCATCCATATGCCGTGAAAACAAGATTGACATTCTTGTGTTTAACATGAACACCTATGGCAACATGAAAAAAGCAGTTCTACAAGAACCGATAGGAACACTCGTTAAATGGGAGGAAAAATAAATGAATCATGAACAAGCAGATTTAATCTTAATGGAATGTGAAGATCACATGAATAAGACGATTGAAGTGATGAAAAAAGATTTTGCAGCTATCCGTACAGGACGCGCTAATCCAGCACTTCTCGATCGTATTCATATTGATTACTATGGTGCTGAAACACCACTTAAACAAGTGGCTTCTATCTCAGTTCCAGAAGGAAATCAACTCTACATTAAGCCATTTGACCGCTCTGTTTTAAAAGCGATTGAACATGCTATTCAAGCATCAGATATTGGGATAAACCCACAAAACGATGGCGTAGGCTTACGCATGATCTTACCAGCATTAACTGAAGCACGACGCAGAGAACTCGTTAAAGAAGTTGAAAAACTTGGCGAACATGCTAAAGTTGGTATTAGAAATGTCCGTAGAGATGGTAATGAACATATGAAACGTCTTGGTTTACCTGAAGATGATGAAAAAGGTTATCTACAGGATGTCCAAGAACTCACAGACACGTATGTCAAAAAAGTTGACGAAGAAGTTAACCTAAAGTCTGAAGATCTACTTAAAATATAATCGACACTGCATCTTTTTAAGGTGCAGTTTCTTTTTTGAGGGAGTATACTCCCTCGTTTTATTTCGTTTAAATATGTAAAACAGTGTTTTCGCTACCCAAGTCGATTGAAAATCATGTATAATGATGAAAGATAGTCATGAGTCACGAATGAAGAATAGAGGGTGCAAAGGATCTATGGCATTATCAAACGTACCAGCGCATGTTGCGATTATATTAGATGGTAATGGAAGATGGGCAAAAAAGAGAGGACAACCTCGCTCTTTTGGTCATTATATGGGCGGTAGAAATCTATTCAAGGTTGCATCAGCAGCTAAATCATTTGGCGTTAAAAAACTTACGGTTTATGCTTTTTCAACTGAAAACTGGAAAAGACCACAAGATGAAGTGAATTATTTGATGACAAAACCTATCGAGATGTATCACGAGAATAAACATCGTATCTCTGAGATTGATTATAAGATTACATTTGCAGGCAGAAGAGATCGTTTTTCAAAAGAACTTCTCGACGTGATGCATGAAATAGAAGAGATCACAAAAGATCATCAAGGTTTTGAATTGACTATTTGCATCGATTATGGTGCCTATGATGAACTTATAACAGCCATCAATCAGATAGACAAACCTGTCACCAAAGAAAGTCTAGAAGCACATCTGATGGTTAGAGAACCTGTTGATTTACTTATTCGCACAAGTGGTGAAATGAGATTATCCAATTTCTTGTTATGGCAAGTCAGCTATGCAGAATTTTATTTTACAAAAGTTCATTGGCCATCATTTAATGCCAAAGAACTTAAAAAAGCACTACGCAATTATGAAAAAAGACATCGCCGTTTCGGAGGTTTAGCATGAAAGATCGTATCATAACTGGCTTGGTATTAGCCGCCGTTTTAATTCCAATCGTAAGCATCGAGATTTTTCTTGAACTTTTTCAAGTCGTGATGTCCATTTTTGTTATCATCGCTTCTCATGAAATGATTCGTATGTATGAAAGCAAGAAGAAATTTCAAGTATGGCCTAAAATAGGCATTGCACTTCTCGCTTTAGGCACCTTCTTTTCAGTTGGTGGTGTCCTCGGTAATGGTCATCATAATCCACTAGAAGCAAATGGCGCATTAAGTATTACCATTCCTTTAATTACATTAATTTTATTAAGTTTTCTCGTCTTGTTTAAAGATTTCAATGGTGAAGATGCCGGCAAGGCATTAACGATAGTTAATTATATTGGCCTAGGAGCAGCTTCAATCGTTATATTACGTTTTTTAGGTGTTCGCTTTATTGTTTACCTCTTCTTGATTACTTCAGCAACAGATATCTTTGCTTATCTATTTGGAGTCAAGTATGGTAAACATAAAATGGTGCCACACATCTCTCCCAAAAAATCATGGGAAGGTGCCATTGCAGGTACGGTATTTGCAACCATCATCGCATCATCATTTGCCTTATTTTATGGGTATGTATTCGCACCAGGTACATGGTTAGGTGATTTACTAAATTCAACTGGAGAATTGACTCTTCTTGATAACTTTTCGTCACTTGGTGAATCTAATCCTTTATGGGTACAAGCTTTAATTATCGTTCCAGTCACATTCTTAGGTAGTATCTTTGCACAATTTGGTGACTTAGTAGCATCCCGCATGAAGAGAACGTATAACATTAAAGATTTTGGAACGATTTTACCAGGACACGGTGGCTTACTTGACCGTTTTGATTCCGTGTTGTTTGTTGCGATGTTTTTAACATCGATATTCCTACTGATCTATCGCATATTCCCAACCATTATCGTATGAAATATTTGTATATATTAGGCGCTGCCGGATCAATTGGACGTCAAACACTTGATGTCATCAAAGAAGATCCAAAACAATTTCATCTGATTGGACTTTCTTTAGGAAGTCATGATGATATCAATGATCAAATCTTGCATGATGTTCATCCAGAAATTGTTTCTCTCAAATATGAAAGCCAAATCGAAAGATATCAGAAAAGATATCCACATATGAGATTTGTTGCCGGCGAAGAAGGCTTAATAACGCTTGCTACATATCCTAAATATGGACTCTTTATGAATGCTATCTCTGGTTCAGCTGGTTTATTACCAACGGTTAAAGCCATTGAATCAAAGAAAGATATCGCATTAGCTAATAAAGAAACACTTGTCATGGCGGGTGATATCATCAATGAACTGATAGCAAAGCATAATGTTCATCTTTATCCCGTCGATAGTGAACACTCAAGTATTTGGCAACTCTTACGAGGTGAAAATTTATCAGATATCGATAAGTTAGTCATCACAGCAAGCGGTGGCAGTTTTAGAGACTTATCACGCGAAGATCTTAAAACTGTAACTAAAAAAGATGCACTCAAGCATCCTAATTGGTCAATGGGTGATAAAATCACGATTGATAGTGCAACCATGATGAATAAAGGTTTAGAAGTTATTGAAGCACATCATCTCTTTCATTTACCTTATCATAAGATAGAGACAGTACTCCATCGTGAAAGTTTGATACATGGGTTTATTTTCCTTAAAGATAGTACCATCAAAGCAAGTTTAGCATCATCTGATATGCGTATTCCAATTGCTTATGCTTTATATTATCCAGAGCGAAGAATGCATCATGCACCATTTACATTGACAGATCTTCATTTTCAACCCATGAATTTTAAACGTTATCCATTGTTGGAACTTGCCTATAAAGTAGGTGAACAGGGAGGTATACTTCCTACAGTCATGAATGCTGCCAATGAAGCTGCTGTTAAACTCTTCTTAGAAGATCGTATCACTTTTATAGACATAGAAAGCATTGTGTTTGATGCTGTAGATCACGCTACTCAAATCCAGCAACCAACATTAGAAGACATCTTAAGAGTTAATAAAGACATTCAAAATGACATCTTGAGAAAGTATGAAAAGAGGTAAGTTATGTTACTCGTTGATTTAATCGTTTTTATCCTCGTTTTAGGGGTTATCATTTTAATACATGAATTTGGACATTTTTATTTTGCAAAACGAGCAAAAATATTATGTCATGAATTCGCCATCGGTATGGGACCTGCCATTTGGCAAAAACGTAAGGGAGAAACCATTTATTCCATTCGTTCCATTCCTATTGGTGGTTATGTATCCATGGCTGGTGAATCGGTGAGTGACGCACTCATCAAAGTTGATCAAGTGATTGGGCTTAAGCTCAATCAGCATCAACAGGTTACAGAAATTCATTTAGTCGATCAACTTGAACCCGATGTTATGGGTATCGTTAGATCTTATGATCTATATGGTAAGGATTTTGAACCACTCTTTATTGAACTTGAAGTTAATGGTACGCTTCAACGATACTCAGTTTTACGTGATGCAAGTTATCGTTTATCTGATAAAAAGCAAATGTGGATCACACCTAGTGAAAAAAGTTTTGAAAGTAAGACCCTATGGGAACGCTTCTTAGTCATTTTTGCGGGTCCTTTCATGAATTTCGTATTAGCATTTGTACTATTCTTGATTGTAGGTTTCTTTGTTTTAAAACCTAACCTTAATTCAAGTGAGATCAGTTATGTTGCTGATAACTCACCAGCAACAGTCTTCGGTCTTGAACCTGGCGATATCATTGTTGAGATTGAAGGACAAACAGTTAATTCATGGACTGACTTATCAACCATCATGTCAAATCATAATTCGACACTCTTATCCTTATCTTATACACGGGGTGGTATCACCTATGATAAAGAAGATATCAGTATTGCTGTCATGATTCAAACAGCTGGTTTAACAAACCAAAAAACTGATGGTACACGTTATGAAATTGATCCCATCATTGGACAAGCAACTGGTCGTGCTAAAACAGATGGCGAACTCCAAGAAGGTGATTTAATTACAAAACTTCAAGTTGGAACAAACGTTGTTGCAGTAACGACATGGGATGATGTCATTGCATTCTTTAAGGATAATAACCGTGGTGAAGTAACGATTACATATGTTCGTGACAGCCAAACCCTTGAAACATCTTATGAACTGATCAGTGAACGTGCCTTATCAAAGTTAGGTTATCAACCCATCGTATTCCAAATTGGCATCTCTCCAACATCATCATTTGATCTTGGTTATTCATTACTCTACCCATTTAAATCAGTAGGAAGTAACGTATCACAAGTACTTAATACATTAGGTCTCCTCTTTGATCGGAGTGAAAATTTAGGTATTGGTGATCTATCTGGTCCAGTTGGTATATTCAGTCTCGTTTCACAGACAACATCTCAAGGACTCCTTTCTATATTAAGTTTTACAGCATTTCTATCCATTAACATTGGTTTACTTAACTTAATGCCAATTCCAGCGCTTGATGGTGGACGACTTGTCTTCCTCGGTGTTGAAGCTATTACCCGTAAACCATTGAACAGGAAGATCGAAAATACGATTAATAACGTCATGTTCTTCATATTAATCGGATTATTTGTCTTTGTTACCTACAATGACATCATTAGACTTATTAAGGGATAATTCACTATCCCTTTTTTATTTCATTTAATCATTTGATATTCAAGTTAAAATAACAACATTTGAGAGCCAGATAAGGCCCTTTTTTATTTAAAAAAAAGAGATAAAAATTTTCTTGTCAAAAGTATTGACTTTCAATTTCAAATGAGATAGAATGATAAAGGTCGCTCCCAAAAAAGCGGTCACCCAAACTACCGAAAAAAACAAAATAAAAAAAGTCAATTTAATGGTTGACAAACGTAGTTTGTAAATGGTAGAATAAAAAAGCACGCCCGACACAGGGCATGCAAGAAGGTCTTTGAAAACTGAATGATGATGAGTGTATCGAGATTAAAAAAAGAAATACAAAAAGAGCTATTAACAAACAAACTATAAATTTATGGAGAGTTTGATCCTGGCTCAGGATGAACGCTGGCGGCGTGCCTA
>CAZETB010000058.1:0-7903 GCA_964514865.1 uncultured Mariniplasma sp.
GTGAGCTTTTTGTCTATAGTGATTTTTAGATAAATAAATAGAATTTCCTATCAAACAAAAAAAGATGCTTTCATTGAAAGCACCTTCATGACAGTTATCATTTTTGTTATAACGTGTATGCGTCTAGGGCAGATTGAAGATTGTTAATCAGTTTACCCACGTGAAATCCATCAACAAATGCATGATGAACTCCAATTGAAAATGGCATCACTTTTCGATCATCAACGATGTGATATTTCCCCCATGTTAATCTTGGAACTGCATCGTGATGATTAATGTTATGTGCAAAGGAAACCTGTTGATACGTTGCCCATGGAAATGTCGTAATATAGACTAAATCATGTCTAACTTCCTCTGAAAGATCAATAAATGTATCGCCTTGATCATCAGATACTTTTCTTGCTAGTTCAATAAACTGTTTTTCATCAGGTACATAATCAACCGTGACAATCTTAAACAGATCTTTTCCATTGATCAAATCTGTAAATGAAGGGTGAACTGTATCGAACACATACGGTGTATCACCAACAAAACGATATTTGAAATTCTCAATCTTATTCAGCTCTTTCATCACAAGATGCATGAATGTGAAATAAAAAGATTGGTTTTTTGCTTTAACATATTGATAAAAACGTGTAACATCTAACTCAAAGGTCATACTATACATCGGAATATCCATATGTTCATAAAAGTTAAAGATATTTTTTCTTTCCCAAGTTGCTACATCAATCTTTTTCATAATTCACCTTTCATAAATTGAATGCGATGGTGCATCATACGTTTAACAAGTTTACTAAAGAAAACAGCATCATATCCATGAACAGTTTTTAACGTATGATATTCGTGAACTGTCACACCGGCTTCAGAGAGTTTTCTTGCATATTCGATGGCTTCATCTCTTAAACAATCATATTGTGCTGTTTCAATGTATGTTTCTGGCATGCCATGAACATCAGCAACAGACGGTGATGCATAAGGCAACATACCATGATCACCATTTTTTAAGTATATTTCCCACATACTTTTATTTAAAACGCTATTCCACATCGGTGTATCATCATATGCTTTCATCGAAGGTGTGTTTTGTTTAACATCGATCACG
Organism: uncultured Mariniplasma sp.; assembly: GCA_964514865.1. Lineage (GTDB taxonomy): Bacteria > Bacillota_I > Bacilli_A > Acholeplasmatales > Acholeplasmataceae > Peloplasma. The sequence continues at coordinate 1,103 of CAZETB010000058.1, forward strand.
GGATATAAAAGCATTTGTCTTTCAATTTTTGGTCCTTTTTGATCCCTCGCATAGAGTGCAACTGCTGTAGCTAAATTGCCACCTGCAGAATCTCCAGCAACAGAGACATGATTTAAATCGATATTTAAATAATCAGCATGTTCAGCCATCCACAATAATGCATGGTAACAATCAAAAAATGCTGTTGGGAATGGATGTTTAGGACTTAAATGGTAACTGACATAAACCGCTTTTTGTTTGGTCTGTAAAATAATGTTTTGTAGCATCGCAATATGAACAGGTGTACCAGCCATTTGAAAACCACCGCCATGAATATAAAGAAGACCTGGAGCTTTCTCCATTTGATCCTTTAACTCATAAACCGTGACTTTGACTTTCATGTGATTGTACCCTCTAATCCAATAACGACGTCTTCTAATACCTTTTTTGGAGCGTGTAAAAAACATCGTTAGGTTAAACATAAAATTTGCTAAACCTCGGCGTGCATTGGTATATTTTTTGAATTTGAGTGGTTTTAAAATCAGTAATTCAGGATCAACCTGATATTTTGCCATAACGTATCCTTTATTTTCTAAAAAGCTTGATATAGTCACCATAGCCTTCTTTTTCTAAGTCTTTGACGGGAATAAAACGTAAGGCAGCAGAATTGATACAGTATCTTAATCCACCAAGTTCTCGAGGTCCATCTGTAAACAGATGTCCTAAATGACTATTACCTTCTGGACTTCTTACTTCCGTTCTGATCATACTAAACGTACGATCAATCTTTGTTGTGAGATGTTTAACTGGTTTGGCAAAACTTGGCCAACCACAGCTTGAATCAAATTTATCTAAGGATGTGAAAAGCGGTTCTCCAGAGACAATATCTACATATAGACCTTCTTCCTGATGATTCCAAAACTCATTTTGGAAAGGTCGTTCTGTTCCATTTTCCTGCGTAACATGATATTGCAGGGGGGTAAGTTTTTCTTTTAATTCTTTTTTATCCATTTTAATCACCTATGGATAGTTTACCATGATAAATCATTCTTTTTGTTGGTGAATGCATTAACCAAGTGCTTTCATCGTCTGGAGTTCGTTAATTAAACTCTCTGATTCTTTAACGATGAGTTCAAAGAGATCATTCATTTCATCTAATATGTTTTGTTTTGCATGATCCATCATACGTGTTAGCACCCACACAAGTCGTTTACCACTTAAGTAAGCACATGATCCTTTATAATAATGCGCTGTTTGAATGATGGTTTCAGGATTTTTTTCTTTGACAGCTTGTCTCATCTTTTCAATATCTTTCAAGTATTCGCTTTGGAATGTTATAATAACTTCTTTAGCAATATCATAAGAGCCTTCAAAACGTTTTAAGAAGTCTCCTCTGTCAAAGATGAAAAGCTCATCTGGTATCCGAATGGTTTCGTTTTGAACTAAATATTTTCTAAGACTTTGGGCTAAAGCTTCCATCTTGATGGGTTTAAAGATCACATCGTTGATTTGAGATGCTTTAAGTAAATCATAATCATTAAAATATGCGTTGGCAGTTACTGCAATAATAGGAACTTTCTGATAGCTGTTGCCTAAACTTCTAATGCGTCTAGTCGCTTCTAAACCATCCATATGTGGCATTTGAATGTCCATTAAAATGAGATCAAACGATTCTTGTTTGATCATCTCAATCGCTTTTTGTCCGCTTTCTGCAAGTTTAGATTGGATACCTAGTTTTTGCAAGATACTCTGCAATGCAACACGATTTAATCGATTGTCATCGACAATCAGTGCAACACCACTCAGTTGTTTCGTATATTCTGATGTTATTGAGCGACGAAGTTCATGTTGTCTATTCACTATTTTTTGAAGCAAAGCGTGACGTGAAACAGGTTCTTCAAGGGTACCATCAACTTTTTTTAGTTTTCGTTGATCGATATGTTTGAGTGCAAATAACATCACTTGTTCTGTACCATATTGTTCTTTGATGTGAGTTAAGTTTTCACCTTGTTTTAACATCGTTTCAAAAATCATGAGATCAACTTTCTCATGTTCGATAGATTGTTCATCATAGACATGCATCCCCATGGATTCACAGAGTAACATCAGTTCTGATGGTTGATTGTCATGATAGATTAATACCAACAGATCTTCAACTTCTTTATACGATTGTTCTTGCCCCTGTTTTAAAGGAATCTCACATGTGAATGTAGATCCTTGATTGGGAATACTTTCAACTTTTAGTTGTCCACCTAACAACCGTGTTAATTGATAACTGACACTTAATCCTAAACCAAGTCCCTGATAGACCTTGTTATCTTCGGAACGAAGATGATGAAAAGCTTTATAAAGTTGATCAATCTTCTCTTGTGGAATACCGATACCTGAATCCTGAATCTTAAATTGATAATATGTATCATCTATCTTTTTAACCGATAGTGAAATAGTACCTTCCTCAGTGAACTTAATGGCATTGTCAATAATATGTGATAAGATATGTCTTAATTTGCGATCATCTCCAATGACATCATGATGAATATCATAATCAAAATGAATCTCTAGATTAAGTTGCTTATCATGAATCGCTTTATGATGCATACGATAAAGTCTCATCATCTCATCTTCAAGGTTAAAACTTCTTTCGAAGATTTCAAGACTATCTGCCTGAAGCGCTTCAAGATCAAGCATACGCTCTACAATTTGTGATAGATGATCGGCAGATGTTTGAGCCATGTCCATATATGACTTTTGTTCTTTCGTGATGTCTGTTGTCTGCATAAGATAAAGTGCATTTTGAATACCATTGAGTGGTGTTTTGACTTCATGTGAGAAATTAGACACAAACGTATATTGAAATTGTGGAGAATTCTCATTGTCATCTTTGATGTGTTTGATATCTTCGGCCATCGCAAGATAACTGAATTTAAAGGAAATGAGTTGAATTAAACTCTTCAGAGATGGATGTTTTAGTGATTCAAAACGGTCAGGTCTGCGTTGATTTTCAAACGACATATATCCTAAGAAATGTTCATTAACATGCAGTGGAAACGCATAAAAAGCTTTGATGTTTTCATGATGAATGTAGGATAACCATGAGTTATTTAATGATGTTTTGTCAACATCTTCAATGTCAATTTCATGTTTTAAGAGTTGATCCATAAAAGGATCTTCATCTTTTTGATGTACAACCATATGTTGATCTCTTGGTATGATGCCTAAATGACACCATTCAAGATATAATTGAAATTTGCGTTCAAATTCATTGAATAAGAAAATGGTGATGCGATCAACATCAACATACTGACCTAGATCATGTAAGACATCTAACAAATCGTCTGCTGTCATACTAAAATGAGGATCCAACATGCGCTCGATCTGCTGTAAAATCATGTCTTTGATTGTTTGATCATTTTGATGACTCATGTGTCAGCTTCAACTCCCTTTTCATTAGTCTCATTATAACGTATAAACGGTTCAAAGATAAGCAAAGCAAGGAAAAATTAAGAAAAAAGAGGGTATAACCCTCAAATATTAGCAAATCGATGTGCGATAGAACTTGCTGCAGCTGCAGCGATGGCACCTACAATGTCATCTAAAAAGGTATGACATTTGCCTTTAGCTTTACCTTCTTTGTCAAGTTCACCAATGATACCAGGTTTGACTTTATCCACATAACCAAAGTTTGTAAATCCAATGGAACCGTAAACATTGACAATCGATAACGCTAAGATTTCATCGATGCCATATAGACCGTAGTCATTCAGTAACATCGATGCCAATGGTTCAGATAATAAACCTTTTTCTGCTAATATATCAAGTTCTAGTCCTGTTAGAACAGCGTGTTGAACTTCTCTTTTCATCACGACGCGTTTGACGTGTTCGAGACACAGTTCAAATGTTAAGAATGGAATGTACTTCTTTTGTAAATCTAATGAGATTTGAGCGATATCTTCTAAACGTACACCACGTTGTTCTAAACGTTCGCATACAATATCATATTTTTCCATATCATTAAGACGATTGATATCCGGATTTGTTTGTTGCATAGATTAAACCTTCTTTCCTAGTCATGAGTGGGTAAGATTCATTATACACGTTTTTATCAAATAAACAATGGTCTTGTTATGTTGTTTCTTTTTTAATGACTGTATAGTTACTTAAATAGATGACGTCACTAGAAGGTATATCTTTTCGACCAATGGTGAAATCAGATGATAAAATCTGAGCAGTGCTCGATATCGCATTTTGGTAACGCGTTATATCAAAATGAAGTGATTCATCAATACGCGTTCTTACGATATATCCCATATCTGTTAACTCTTTGATACGGTCAACATTCACATCGTTATGAATAATGAATGATGTGTAATCTTGATTTAAATCATCATCATAAGAACCTATAAACATCGATAAATCAGATAGTGTAGGATCAAGTGCTTGATATGCTTCATTCATATTATTTGGATGTAGGACAAAGATGACTTTACCTAATAATGATGTGACAGTTGGCCATCCTTGTTGTTGAATGGTTTGATTTAATGTTAAACCTGGCGATATCATATCACCTGGTGCAAATAGTGATTCTTTAAGTTCATCTTTCAAGAGTTGATTGAGTTCGTTTAATTCATCATTTTCAATGGTTTGAAGTGCATGATCAAGGATCATCCAATCTTCTTTGACTTCAATCAGAAAAATCATTGGTACATGTGAAGGATTATGTGATGAGTATAAATAGATTTCTTGAAGTGCCATCTGAAAGTTAGGTGCAACACTCGAATTATCAACAAGCGGTACATGCGTCAGTTGAAAACTATCTCTTCTTTTTCTTAAGTCAAATTCCATGCTTCTAATCCCTGATTCAAATTGAGTTGTTAGATTGTAATATCCATAATTGAGAGCTCTAGCTTCAGCAAAAGAATCGCCAAGTCCTATAAACAGTCGACCCAAAGAAGATCCTTTCTTTTTATAGCTGTTGTGAGATGCAAGGATCTGTATGTCATTGAGTGTTACCGTATTATCAAAACGATCAAAATTAACAAATTGCGATTCATCGATTGGTATATAATTTTCATCATACATTGCTACGAGATCTTTCATGTGTTTGTTTTGTACGATGGAATCATATATTTTAATCGAAAACTGTCTAAAGACGATAAAGAAAAAGATGAAAACAAGTGATAAAAAAGTGATAAGTGTCCATGTGAGTATACGTTTAATCATGTTTATGTCTCCTTATGACGATTTTCGATATCACTAAGTTGTTTTATTTTATCCTGGATAGCTGTTTTTAATATAGGATTGATCTGATGGACATGGTTAATCCAGCTGAGTATATGTGTTGCTGAAAGATTTAAGTTTAGATAGCCAGATAGCATTCCCGGCAAACTTCGTTCTAATTCAGGATAATGACGTTCTAGTCGTCTTTCTAGATTGAACACATCCACATCATGATCAAAGGGCTGAGTTAATCTGATGTAGTTGATAATGTGATCAACTGCATAACCTTCAATAAAACGTAAACCTGATAGTTTTTCTCCACGAAGTGCTCGCGACAAACCTACAAAAAGATTAGTAAGAGCTTCTTCTAGATGAAAGTTAGGATCTTGTATGTGGTGAACATGAATATTTTTCTTGATCAGTAACGCATCATCATGATAATCTTCTTTCTTCCAGAACAGATGTGCCTCCTGTTGGGCAACATGTGGAACTTCAGTTTTTGAAAAAACAGCAAATTCTGCGAAAATACCATCCGTAAATAAAACTTTATAGCCATCGATAGTATTTCTAAATGCGTATCCGATGGGATATACAGAAGATAACCACGATAAATCTTCAATCATCTGTTGTTTATATTCATCATCAGTGATGACAAAAAAATCTAAGTCTGAATAGGCATCGAGACGATGCTGTTCTTTACCCATTGAGCCAAGACCTAAAACAGCACATGTATGAGATATGTTGCTGACATGTTTAGCAATATCTTCCATGCGTTTCAATAAATCTTCTGGTTTCATAGCAATCACCCACTTTCATTATACATAAAAAGCAATCATTGCCCTATATTCTTTGAGAACGAAATCTTCTTGAAATTGTTTTATCATCAATTTATCATAAAATAACTATCAAAAGGGGGCTTTTGTATGCGAAGAGGATTTACAAAAAAAGATGAACCGATGAAAGTAAGTTTAAAACATAACGAAACGTACCGTTTTTGCACCTGTGGTAAAAGTGATTTTCAACCGTTATGTGATCACTATAGTCATAACGGTACACAAACAAAGCCTTTATCCTTTCAAGTTTCTGTAGATGGCAACTATTTTTTATGTGGTTGTAAAAAAAGTAAACATCAACCTTATTGTGATGGTTCACATAAAAAAAAGGAGTCATAAACTCCTTACTTGATAAAGCGTCCCATGGTCATCGTTTTAGACTGATAGGGATATAGTTTGTGTTGTGTTATTGAAGACAAAATGTTTCTTGTTTCTTTTTCATCTTCGGTTGTTAAATGAATGCGACAAGTAACTTTGTGTTTTTGAAGGTCATTCGCATAATCTAATAAATTAAGCGTCTTTGCATGCAATATCCTCAAATGACAATTTCCGTCATGTATAAGAGGATATTTTTGTTTTAAACGATCTTCTAAGTAATACTGGTTCTTCTCACACAGATGACAGTCCTGATTTGTCTTAAATGTTTTCGCTATAGGACAATATTTTGAGATCATTAAATCATGTCTACCATAAACCTGTAGTTCTAATCTTGGTGAATATCCAAACGCATCTGTAAACATCTCGGGTGTTACATCTTTTCCGTTGCGATAAT
>CAZETB010000059.1:0-7899 GCA_964514865.1 uncultured Mariniplasma sp.
TTTGGAGAAGCATCGGTGAACTCACCAACACTTTTCACCACTCGTCAGTTTTTTTTTAGCTATTTTCAATTTCTCGGTATCCACCCTTTTGTGAAACGTATTTCACATGAGGTAATTTAATACCTGATAAACCGTAGGTAGCATTATATCCTATTTTATTCACATAGTGTGTGATGTTATCTTTTTCTTCTGCCATCTTGCATAAAGCTTCATAGGTTGCTTTAATATCATCTAAAGCGCGATGGGTGTTTTTGACTTCTACTTGATAGGTTTGTACACAAGCATCGAGTTTATGCGGATAACGGTGACGATCCTTATAAATTGCCATCACATCTAAAATATCATTTTTAATCGTATAGAACTGATTCCAGTGACGTCTAAAAAGTGTTTGTAAAAAGAGAAGATCAAATTGAATATTATAAGCAATTAACAATGTTTTTTCATCTTGATAAAGATCGAAAAGACGATGGAAAGCTTCCTGTTGACTGACGCCATCTCTTAAGAGCATCTCATCGGTGATGTGTGTGATTTCAATGATTTTAGCAGGTAATGGGCGACTTGGTACAACCAAAAGAGACAACTCTTCGGTGACTTCAAGTTGACCATTTTTTCTTTCTAATAAGATTGCTCCGATTTCGATAATCTCTTCGGTGTATCCATTAAGACCTGTGGTTTCAAAGTCAAACAGTAAAACACGATCGTGTTGTAACATAACTACGCTCCTAACAAGTAAAGTTCCAAACCTAACTTCTTATCAATTTTTCCACTCTTGATGTCATAATCAAGTTTTGATAACTTCTTTAGATGATTTTCAAGTTGAGCAAATGGAATAGCTTGGGCATTTTTAACGAGATAATACGCTCTTCCGCTCTTGATATGGAAATGTTCTGCGATTTGGTCTTGACGATATCCTTTATCAAGAAGGAGTTTGGTATGCATCAATTCTCTGACTTTTGAGACGATGTTATTTAAGATACGAAGTGGATCTTCATTACGTGCGATGAGATCATAAAAGATTTCAATGGTCTTTGATTGATTTTTAGAAAGTAAAGCATTGGTCAATTCAAAAATATTTTCTTCTAAATTTCTAGATACGAGGAGTAAAACTGCACGCTCATTGATCTCTTTGGTTTCATATGCGAAAAGCATAAGTTTTTCAGCTTCTTGATTGATAAGATTGAAATCGAGATTCGTACGTTCAAGTAAAGCCTCTATGGCATCATCGGAGATCGTGTAACTATATTTTTTAAACATGTTACGAATAAAATCAGGATATTCTTTCTTATCCATTTCTTTAACTTTTTCAATAAATGCAAACTTAAATAAAGCTGCACCTAAAGCTGAAGATTCAGGTAAAAGTTCGTTCATGACGACAATCACGACAACATCAGGATTTGGTTTTTCAAAATAATTGAGATAACTTTGAAGGAGATATTCATCAGCTTTTTCCAACTCTTGGATGTTTCTGACCACAATCACCTTTTTCTCTGCAAAAAAAGAGACTGTTTGTAAATCTTCAAGGACATCATCATACGGATTTTCGAGTAAATCATATTTGACGATGTTGAACGGATCAACATTCAGTTCCTTGATTTTGTCTTCGACGGCATGATTGAGTAAAAAATCATTGTTGCTATAGTATAAGTAGATGGATTCAGCCATACATACGCCTCCTTAAGTTCTACCTTTTATTGTACCAAAAAGTCGTCTAAAAGGGTAGATACATTTCCCATTTTGACTTCTTTTTTGATGGTGAGTAAACGATACTGCCACATTCATCAGTTCGATAGATGATGATACCTTTGTTCATCAGACGATCTAAGACTTCTTGATGAGGAAAACCATACTGATTGGATCGACCGACAGAGATGATGGCATAGCCTGGATCGACATAAGATAAGAATGAATAACTTGTTGATGTGTTTGATCCATGATGAGCCACTTTTAAGACATCACTTTTTAAGTGATGACCATAAGATTGGATCAATCTCTCTTCTGTATAAACACTAATATCACCAGTTAAAAGAAATGATAAGTCTAAAGTTGTCACCTTTAAAACAATTGAACCATCATTGGATTCTCTTTCATCACCATAGGGTGATAAAACATCCAAAGAAACAGAACCACAGGACATGTGATACCCTTGTTTGATACGTTTGATATCATGTTGATATAAAGGATATTCATCATCACTAAGTGATAGATAAAGTGACTTTACAGTTAATGTAGTCATCAGTTCTTCTGCTTCTTTGATGTGATCGGTGTCACTATGTGTAAGAATTAAGTAGTCGATAACACTAATGCCTTGATGCTTTGTATAATCAACAACACCTTGAAAAGCATCGATGATGGACGTACATCCCTTTGATGTGATGATGGTCGAATCTCCTTGTCCAACATCTAGAAATGTGATGGATGTTTGTTTGTGTTGATAATATGAAGGTAAAAAGATAAGAGATGTCATGAAGATGAGCATCAATCCTCGTTTGAGGCGATGTTGTGATAATAGAATACCTAGGAGTATAACATAAAATAGCACGCTATATAAACCATCAAGTTTGCCATAAACAATCGTTAATGTGTTTGTTGATAAGTAAGTGAGTATCTGTTCAATCCATACAACCAGAGAATTAAATAAGCCACTAAGCCTGGGAAGTAAAACAACACTAAATGAACCTATCATGTAAAACCCAATCAATGGCAATGCCAACATAGGAACAAAGATGATCTGATAAAGATTAACACTTGAACGAAATGGGATGATACAAACTAAGATTAGACACCCCATGATGATTCGTCTCACTAGTCCATGATGACTGCGATAAAGTGGTTCACAAAGTTCCAATCCTAAAATGATGACATAAACCATGAAGAAAGCAACCGAAAACAAGGCATATGGCTGTATCACTAGGCACATCAAGCACGCGATGTGGATAAGTTCTAAACGTGACCTTCGCCATTCATAATGACGATTCATATCAACGAGTATCCTCATCATCAATAGCCTAGTGACTCCTAAATCAAACCGGTGAAGGTATGACATGATGACATAAACCAAGATGACGATAACTGTTTGAGATCTCATAGGTATATCTAAATAAAACATGATCTTCTTGATCATATAGACTAAAACAAACACATGTAATCCTGAAACTGATAACACATATGATAAACCTAGGCCATCATAAAGATCCTTTTTTTCATACGTCTTTGATCCAAACATCATGACTTCAACAAGTTCATGATGTTGTTGATGTTGTACATATTCAATGAGTCTATCTCTAAATTCAAAGATATGAAATCGGTGATAGCGATAACTTATGTCATCAACTCTGATTTTGCCTTTAATACCTAAACTTAAGTAGTACTTAAACGGATCAAATCCCTTCGGTGTTGTTTGATAAGGAAAGCGTGACACATCGCCTTTCACATGGATGACATCACCAGAGATGAGTGTCGTATCTGATACATAAGCCAAAAAAGTTCCTTTTTGTGTTTTTAACCATAGTGTTGCATAATCATCTTGATGCTCAACTCGAACTACTGTCACATCTTCATCGATAGCTTGTGGTAGATTGACTTGACCTAAAGTAAACCAGGCCATATACATGATTAAGACACCTATGATAAAAATGAGAAAACAGATCTGCTTTCTCACTAGATAGAGATATATAACTAAGACAGGCAACACAAACACATGATCAAAAGACAAAATTACTAAAACAAACCCAATGCCTAAAAGATCAAGTCGTTCAAAGTGTAAGATAAGGCTTGATCTTCTCAAGGGTTGCTACTCCGATGTATTTCACATTCAACAGTTCATCAAGGTGTTTAAAATCACCGTGCGACTCACGGTAGATAATTAGTGATGCTGCTCTACTCTCTGTCATACCTGGGATCGTAATCAACTCAGCAAACGATGCTTCATTAACGTTAATTTTAACAGTTACTGGCGATGTGTTCACTCCAATCTCGGGTATTGAGATATAAAAATCTTTGGTGATTACCTCAGATAAATTGATCTGACTTAAATCAGCAAACTCACTCATCTTTCCAGCATAAAACAAAACATCTTTAACGGTCATAGGTTCAACGATATGGTAAACTCCTGGAAACTCAACCGCACCTTGAATCTCAACCTTCATGATGTCAACGGGTTGTTTACCTTGTTCAACAAAAGGTATTTCTTCTTTTTTCGGGAAAAACCAATACATCGCAAAGAACCAGATGAGGATCATAACGCCTAGTTTTGTTCTCATTCTATCCCTCCTTAACCTATAATAGATCAAGCTAAAGGATTTTACTTTAAAAAAAAGCGTCACTAGACGCTATTTGGTTGCAATGATTAAATATTTACGTTCATCACGTGATGGTTTAATATCAACTTTAAAACCAACATGTTCCAATGCTTTGACATAATAATCTAGGGGATACACATATTGCTTGATGATATCCTCATGTCCTTCATAAGATACATGATGTGTGAGTAAACTACCCTTCATGTTGATATCCCACGTATAACTGATGGGATCTATCTCATCTTCATGATAACCATCATAGGTTCTCATGACATCATCTTGATAAAGATCAAAGATCAATCTTCCTTCAGGATAGAGCGCTTGATAACAGTTATGAAATACGTGTTTAACACCTTTGAAATAATTCATGACATCAAACATGGCGATAATCACATCTGCTTTGGCATGAAAAGTATCTCTTAAGTCATGTTCATAAAGTTTGGTCATCACACCTTCAGATCTTAAGCGATGTTCTGCAAGTGATAACATCTTACTCGATAAATCAAGTCCAATGGCTGTGTAACCCTGTTTCAGTAGTTCTACAAGCATATAACCTGATCCACATCCAGCATCAATGATGAAATCATGATGTGACATATAAGGTTTGATATCTTCTAATAAAACTTCGTAATCGACATCTGACATCAAGATATCATAGAGTTCTTCAAACATATTATTTAATGCGTTTAACGCCTAAAAGTCGTTGATCAAAACCATAGAACTTACGGTCTTCTTCTTGGAACAAATGCACAATGGTGTCATGGCAATCAACTAATGTCCATGAGCCACCCTTACCTTCAACATGTTTGATTTCATCTGCTAATAAAGCTTTCTTTAAATGATTGATGGCAGCATTTCCTTGTCTTTCATTGACGGTTGCTATGACAAAATAATCATAAAAAGGTGATGTTTTTTCAAAATCATAACATGCTAAATCTTTTACTTTTAAATCTTCTAATGTTTCAATGATTTTATTTAATTTTTCCACGTGTTACCTCCAGGTAGTATTCATAAGCCTCTAATTGCTCATCAGAGGGTATTAGTTTTTTCTTTTTAACGTCTAAAATAGACTGTTCCATACAATAACATACCGCTTGATCGATGTCTTTGGTTGCTAGATCATAAATGTAGTCAATATCATCAAAGGGGCGATTCGGTTCACAAGAATCAGCAACAAAGATGATCTTCTCTAACACCGACATCTCTTTTCTACCCCAAACATGATATCTAATCGCATTCAAGATATCATGATCATGAACCCTAAATTCGTGTTCAAGCATGTTTGCTGCAGCAATCGCGTGATAAATGACAGGAAAATCTGCGTATGCTTTGATCCATCTGAGATCCATCATGTTCATCTGTTCACTGAGTGAATCATATTTTGCCATATCATGATATAAACCAGCTATCATGGCTTTTTCTTCAGGTATGCCATAGATCTTAGCTAGTTTTGCTGCTGTTTCAGCAACACCCATGATATGTGCTAAACGTTTGGGATGATCTTTCATCTTGTCTATCACTTTGTGTTTAATTTCCTCAATCATTGAAAAGTGCCTCCGAAAGTGATAGATGTAATCCTTTAGGATGATGAACCTTCACCCATCCTGGACCCATCACATGCATGAAACCCATATCTGCGAATGTGATTTGCCATTTACCTTCAGGAATTTTAATCTTCTTTTCTTCATACACATCAACAAAAATCTTAAAATGTTTTTCTTTGTGATCAAGTAACTCTAAAATACGTTCATCTTTCGTTTTATGAATATGAACCATCTGATCAACATATAGAATTGGGTTAATAGATTCACCATAAAATGAGATGGCAATCAGTCCTTCTAAAAAGAGTGATTGACCTTCACTCAGCTGATAGATTTTTGGTTTAATCTCTTTATCAGGAATCAAATTTTTATAGATGCCATAAGGTAAGACTTCGTGTAAATAACCTTTTTGATAAAGTCCTGGCATATCATAGATCATCATATCCCCATACGCTTTTTTAAGTGCTTCTTGTGTTAAACCAGCTTTCTTCATAGCTAATGCACGTTCATCTTCTGTGATCGCTTTGAATAACGTCGTTTTCCCACTGTTTTGAACACCGATTAAATAGACATGGGGTTCGTTTAAATCGACTAAATAGTCTTTTAAATGACCGATATCTTCTTTGTTTTTTGCTGACATTAATATGAGGTCTTCATAAGGAATATGTAATCCTGCAGCTTTTCGCTTAATATTATGAAGAAGACGATCCAAATTGGTGCCTCTGGGTAGTAAATCAATCTGATTGATGATATAGACATATTTAGCATCGGGTTGATAGCGATAAACCGGATAACTAAATAAAAGATCTAAATGCAAGACCGATGAAACCATCACGATGATGGCATCATGGGGTAAGTTAGGTAGATCTTCAGGATGAAAATGGATATCCGATTCACCATAATGAAAAAGGCGATAGCACGATTGACAATAATCGTGTTCTACCGAGATGGCATAGCCAACTTTTTTAGGATCATCTGTTTGAAGGATGGCTCCGCAACCTTTACACCGTGTGATCGTCGACATAGTTTTTCAACCTTTCTTGGTACAACTCAGGATACTTTTTTTCAATACGTCTTAAAACAAACGCTTCAATCTTACGATTAAATTGGGTAATCTTACGGTCTGATTTACGTTTGACTGATTTGATTAAAATGGTGTGTAGACCCACACGATTTGCTCCAAAAATATCTGTCATGAGTTGATCACCGATCATGGCAACTTGATGTTTTTTTAATTTAGCAAGTTTTAATGCTTTTTTAAATCCACGTTTCAGTGGTTTTGTCGCATGCCAAATAAAAGGTGTATCTAATCCCTTAAGAGCAAGTGAAACACGACGATAGTTTGTATTTGACAAGATCACTACTTGAAAATCTTTTTTTAACTCATTTAAAAAAGCGAGATGCCGATCATGAAGTTCAACTTCATCATAACCAATAATGGTATTATCTAAGTCAAAAAACAAGGCAACAATCCCTTGTTTTTGTAGTTTTTGATAGTCGATATCAAAAATGGAGGCACGATAACTGTGCGGAATACATTTTTGGTAAAACGACATTATTTGATTTCCACAATCTCAACTTGGAAAATTTTACCTGTTTCGGTTTTGACTTCAACAACATCATTTTCCATTTTGTTTAATAACGCGCGTCCAATGGGTGATTCAATTGAAATCTTCTTTGCTCTTGGATCTGCTTCGATTGACCCAACTAAAGTGAATTCTTTTTCTTCACCTGTTTCAACAAAACGAATAATAACACCCTTACCGATATTGACAATATCACGATCGTCAGTCTTGATGATTTTTACGTTCTTTAAGATATTTTCAATTTCTGCAATTCTTGCTTCAATACGTGCTTGTTCGTTACGTGCTGCATCATAGTCAGCATTTTCTGATAAGTCACCTTGAGCACGAGCTTCTTTAAGAGCTTCTTTGTTTTCTTCGCGCTTGACATCCTTAAGATAGGTCAGTTCCGTTTTTAAATTATCAACACCTTCTTGTGTCAATTGGAACATTTGTTTAACAGCCATGGTGATCCTCCTTAAATTTCTTTATCATTAT
>CAZETB010000060.1:0-7766 GCA_964514865.1 uncultured Mariniplasma sp.
ATCTATTATAACGGATGTTATCTTTTTTATAAAGCACTTCGATGTTTTGATTTATCTCGTGATAAAATAATACTGGAGGATAACCTATGATCTACATTTTAACCGGCGTTGCAAAAGCGGGTAAATCATTTGTCAGTAAACAGCTCATCAAATCGCATCACCTTCAACTCATTCAAACAGATCATATCATGATGATGTTACATAAAGGTGAAAAGGTACCTAAGATTGATATTCACGCATCGGATGCGACAGTATCGCTTTTTTTAGAACCTTATGTCAAAGGTTTGATCGAGACATTGATTGATCAAAAAGGTGATTTTTTAATTGAAGGTGTTCATTTTTTGCCATCCTTTGTCAAACAGTTACTAACCCTTTATCCCGGGCAGATCCGTGTTCTTTATTTACTTTATGAACATGCTAATCCCACTGATAAAGCGATGGAACTCATAAGCCATGTGAACCATATGGATAATCCTTGGTTCAGTGATCTTAACCAAGAAGATCTCATATCTTTATGTTCCTATCTCATCTCCGAAAGTAAGCGGTTAGGTGATGAACTAAGAAAACTAAACATTCCTTATCTAGAAATCTATGATATTAAAAAACAAATGCCTGATGTCATCAAGCATTTATTGAATGATTAAAATGGAACTGGTGATGATATCATCATTTCTTGATGCGTCTCTGGATGCATAAACGTCACTTTTTTGAAATGAAGTAAAAGTCGATCATGATGTCTACCTTGATAAAGATCATCACCGATGATCGCGTGTCTCATATCTGATAGATGAACTCTAATTTGGTGTTTCTTTCCAGATTCAATCATCACGTTAAGGCGTGATGTGTGATTGTTTTCTTCAATGACTTCAAGATGAGTGATAGCATCATCACCCTTTTTATCTACTCGCATTTTAGCTTGATGACGATCTTGTACGATAGACGATTTGATCGTCATCTTTTTTTTATCTAACTTCCCTGCTACAACACATTCATAAACTTTTTCAATGTTTTTAGATTCAAATAAATGAGACATATAACTTAATGCTAACGGATGCTTTGCAAACAGGATCATCCCACTTGTTTGTTCATCAAGTCTGTGAATTGGAAAGACTGGAAAAGGATAATGTTGTTTTTCGTAATAGTAAGCTACTCTTCCTGTTAGATTATTTTTTTGATTGCCATCATCATAGACCAAAAGGTCATGTGGCTTTTCTACAACCATAAGATCATCATCTTCATAAATGATTATTATCTCTTTATCGTTGATAGCACGGGGGTGTTCTCGCAACATGGATGTAAAATCAATAGATAACTCATCTTTTTCATGAAGCATGGTATCACCATTCGCTTTGACATGATTCAATGTGATGAAATCTTTAGCTAAGATATACCGTGTTTTTCTTGCAACTTGATAGTTTGATAAATAGTCATTAACGGTTAAACCATCAGCCCATTTGGGTATCTTTTTGTTTAGTATGGCACTCATTTTTGTAACCCCGTGGCCATAGCATCGAGTAATGCACCTGTAGAATCTAAGCCATTTTCCCAATACATCATACCTGCTAAACCAAGATTGATGATATATTCACTCTTTTCGATAACAGAACGTCGGTTATCATAAGAAATAAACTCGCTGCCATCGTTTTTATAAAGATAAGGTACACCAGCTCGTTCATCATAAGCATATGTATACTGATCGCTCTTGAGATAGGTATTGGCAATATCCGTATAATGAACAGATCCACCATTTTGCCAACTTGACCATGATGTAGTGTAGGTTCTTATCTGTCTAATACCGTAAAAGGCAACACCTACAATGATCTTGTCATAAGGAACCTGATAGGTTTGATGATAAATGTTTACTGATTCTTCAATGGAACAACTGATCAATGTTTTTCCTAAACCAAATGTTGTTTGATGATAGGTTGGTGCAGAATGTAGTGCATTTTGATATTGAGCACCACTGCTCACCATACCATAGGTCATCATGTTAATATAATCAACATATTGTGCAGAGTTAATTAAATCATAACGCGGAGGTTGCCACTGACCACCAGCAATTGCTGTTGTGACCAAATGGTTAGGGTTGTTAGCTTTTACTTTCTCATAAATGACTTTCATCATTTGAGTGTAACGAAGCTTTTCAAGTTCTGTTGGAGTCTCCCAGTCAATATCAATACCATCAAAACCATACGTATTAATCAGTTCAACAATCTGATCAGCAAAGTTATTCACTGTTACAGATGAAGAAGCGATGGTAGACCACGCTGAATCAGGAGCAATCGATGGAATGACCCAGTTACCGTGAAGTCTTGCTTTGGGTAAAATATAGGTCTGCATATTTGCTAAAAAGGCACTTCCAGTGAGAGTTCCATCAGATGAGGCATGAATAAACGCACCATTGATGATATCAAGTGTTTCAAAAAACTGATTGGTCACCTGATCAAAATTTCTGTAGATATATGATGATGCGATTGGACCTGATAAAGATTTATATCCTTGAGCTAACGTTTCAAAGGTCAATGTTTCTTCTGTATCATTGATGCGTGCAACAACACTTAATGTAACAACTGTTTCTTGATATGGTTTTTTATAAGTGCCATCAGCTGAAATCACTTCTGGGTCAGAACTATCCCAAGTCAGTTGATAACCACTATGTGATGTTGGAAGTGTTATATTTTCTGTTACCATTTCAGGAATGAGATCCTCTAAATAATGATTGAGTTCGAGCACACTAATCGACCCCCAAACTGCGGTATAAGTTATGTCTTTGATGTTATCTTTAGCTTGATAACGTGGAAATGCATGGTGAATGGTTGTCCCATCACTCCATCCCAAAAAGGTGAAGTTTTCTTTCGTTGGTACAGGTAGTGTCACTCTTTCATTGTAGACTTTTAGAAAAGGACCTGTCATTTGTTCATATGTCCAAATCGAGATAGGTAAATCTCCTGTTGTATAGGTATTTGGATCTGAATCAAATCTGATAAACATGGGAAGTTCATTTGACTCACTTAAAGACATAATGACATCTCTTGTATCTGTATCAAGGGTATGTAGATGAACTCCAACGATATAATCATATGCTGGTAATTCTAGATTTAAAATACTTGCTGTTGCATAATCCGTGTAAACAACTTCATAAGCATTGTATGCTTCGTCATAACTTATAAACAGTTTATAGTACCATCTCAGTTGTGTCTGATCGTTGGTAAATAGCGAAAATGTATCACCACTTAAATCATTTCTTGCTGTGATGGTTAAGGTATGATCAGGTTCCATTTGATTCATCAAGTCCTGATTCCAGATACCACCATCACTATCTAAAGTGACATTGACATCAACATAAGCATTTGGATCAACAGGATCTGGATGAGGTATGGTAAACGTCAAGGTATCACCATCCATCACGATTTGGTCACGATCAATGCGTTCACCATTCACATAAACAATGGTCTTAACACTCATCTTATATAGTTCTTCTGGTTCTAGTGTGATTTTGATTGTATCAAGCAATTCTTCTTTTGATACAACCACATGGTCTTCTTCTACGGATAATATTAGTGTATCTTCATTTAGCGATAAATGAATGACCCCTATTTGATAAGGATCATTTTGTGTATCACACGCTGTAAGTATCACTAAGGATAACATGATCATCACATAAACTAACTTTCTCACAACATCACTCTTTCATGTTTTCTCATCTCTATTATAGCGTGTAATGGTTGATATCATTGAAAATGGCTTGTTTTTTGCAGATTATGACAAGAAGTTTCAAAAAAAGCACCGAAGTGCTTCTTCTTATGCATCTTTTAATTGTTCATAAATCTCCTTCATCGTCTTAACGACATAAGGTATATCTTTCATGTTACTATCTTTACCGAATGAGATTCTGAGTGTTCCCATATCATCCTTGATATGAATTGCTTTTAGAACGTGTGATTCTAAAACTTCATTGGACAAGCATGCACTTCCAGTTGATACATAAATTCCTTTTTGATCAAGGGCAAATGCGAATGTCTGACTTTCAATATGTGGGAAGGAAAGACTTAGTATACCTGGTAATCTTTTGTTTTCATCTTCTGGACCATTGAACTTAACTTCAGGAAAATCTTTCTTTATACGTTCAGTTAATGTTTGAGAAAGTTTAAGTATATGTTTTTGACGTGCTATACCTTCTTCTTGCTTAAGTTCTAACGCACGTTTCATACCGATAATGCCATAGACGTTTTCTGTTCCTGAGCGTAAACCATATTCTTGATTTCCACCATAAAGGATTGGATCGATTAACGTATCATCTCTAACAATGAGTGCCCCCATCCCTTTAGGTCCATAAAACTTATGTGCAGATAGTGATAAGAAATCGATTGGGTAATCATCAAATGAAACTGGGAAGTGAGCGACCATTTGAACAGCATCAACGTGAAGCTTAGCACCATAACTATGGCATAGCTCGCCAATTCTTTTAACATCTTGGATGGTTCCTATTTCATTGTTTGCCCAAATGATACTGACAAAAAGTGTTTGATCGGATAGTTTTTCTTCTAACTGACTGATATTGACAAATCCTTCATCATCCACGTCAATCACATGAATGATATATCCCAATTTTTTGAGATAATCAAGCGCATGTAGTGTTGCATGATGTTCAATGGGGGATGTAATAATTTCCTTTTTTTCAGGATGCTTACTCGCATAACCACGCAGTGCTAGATTTGTACTTTCTGTTCCGCCAGATGTAAATATAACACCTCGTTCTGAAACACCAAAAAGATTAGCGATGTATGATCTTGCTTCATTGATGGCACGTTTCACTTCAATACCCATGTGGTGTATGGATGATGGATTACCATAAGACGACAGCATAAAAGGCATCATCTCATCAACGACTCTAGGATCTAACGGTGTGGTTGCTGCATGATCTAAATAAACCTTCTTCATACCTCTACCCCTTTAATATAATACTGCATGCATCAAGATCAGGTAAGTCTAGCCAATCAAACTCACATGTCATAGATTTAAAACTAACTTCTTGATTCTTGTTTAATTCACTCAAAAGTGGTGTAACCATTTGTTGAATAACATACGACTGATGAATAATACATGGATCTGGATCCCTGAAAACCTTCATAGATCTTTCTTTGATCTTATCCATTTTGATAGGTAGATCTAAAAGCTTACCCTCATAGATCGGTAGATGTTCACGATTATAGATGACAACACGATGTTTCATAGAAACCCCCTTAGATCATAAAAATGAGATAGTAAATCAAAATGGCTAAAAAGACAAGTGCATTAAACAGTTTAATCCAATGTAGTTTTTCCCTCATAAAATTCGAAATCGACATAATGGATTGTGTCTTAACTGCAATCAATGTAATGATGAAAAGTGGCAATACGAAAATTAAATTATAGACGAGCAGTAATATGATCCCTCGCCACAAGTGATCCGTGAAATGAATGAGATGTAAGATGGCTGTTAAATACGCTTGACCTGTACATAAGAATTCAGTAAATGAAATGATTAAACCTATGATGAAGGTTACTACATAAACTTTTTTACTATCTTCTTCCATGGTCTTCGTGAACTTTTCAATCAGTTTTCTGTTGAATCGTTGAATACCACTTGGCAATTGATTTTTAACAAGTTGGTATTTTTGCAAGATGGTAACAACAAAATCATAGAAGTTTAGAATAAATAAAATACCAGTTAATCCGATGATAATCCATGGAACCGTTTGAACTAAGAACGATAAGAATTGTAACCGATTTAAATAATTATAGAGGATGGTCCCAAATAAGAAATAACTGATAAAAATGGCTGAAATAAATGTCAAACTCACCATCACTAGGACACGTTTTTTCTTAGTGAATCCTAACATTGATATAAAGATTAATAGCATGGCTATTGCGCAGGGATTGACTCCATCAACAAAGCCTAATAAGATAAAGTAAATAAGTGAAAAATCGCTTGGTGGCGCATTTAATATCTCTGGCATTGTTTCGGTATTAGCAAGGTTAAGCACCGTCAAATCTTCAACAGCACTAACGATATCAGTACGCCCAGAAAAGTAAGATTTTCCAACAAAAATAATCGGAACTGAAGAACTTGTCTGAGGAACATCATAGGTAAACTGATAATTTCTAAATAGTCCTGTATAGGATGAATCATCTTCTAAAATGTACTTTTTGACCGTCAATCCTTGATCTTCCATGATACTAAAAATATCATCTGAATTTTCTAGTGCTTGACATACTTGACAATAACGCGAACCAAAATAAACCACATCATAGGTTTCTTCTGCTGCTTGACTCGTTAAAGGTGTTTGTTGATAGAGCACACCCAGAAATACGGTTATAATGATGAATGCGATATAAATATATTTTTTCATGACGACTCCTGATGTTTTGATATCTCTATTATAAAACAAATTGTCCATATTTGTGAAACACATTGACATATGTCTTTTTTCTTCAATCATTTAGAAATGCTTCTTGATATGAATTATGCATTTTTTTGATAAAATATAATTACTTTAAAAAAGTGAAGGTGGTGATGTCAATATGACGAATAAAAATATGATCTCTGATCTCCAACTTAAGCATTATTTCAACCATGCCAATATCGTCTATCTATCAACGGTTATAGCCTGTATCTTCATAACGCCCATCTTCATCATTTTTATCGGTAATATTTGGTTGACATTACTTTGTTTTACAACATTATTGGCTTCAATTATTGCATTCAAACTTAATAAACTTAAACGTTTTGGACTTGCTTCACTCATATTTATAGGTTTTATCACCTTACAAACATTTGTTGAAACCATGTTATTTGGTATGTCTGCTGGATTTGTGTACTACTACTTTAATATGGCTGGTCTCATCATTTATACCAACTGGAAAAGTCATCAAAAAGTGATTGGTGTTACTGTTGAAATTTCACTGTTCATTATCGTAACCGTTTATGCATTCTTATATGAACCCAGTGTGATGTTAAGTGATCCATTAAGACTTTTCTTTCTTATTCTTAATCTATTATTTAATATTGTTGGTGTCAGTAATTCAGCGCTATATTATGTAAGAATCGCAAACGAAGCACAACTTAAACTATCTAAATTAGCACTAGCTGATCATCTCACAGGTCTTCCTAATAGAACAGCTATTGCACAGTATTTTGATCAACTTGATATGGATCTTGATTGGCATAAAAGAAGTATTGCCATTCTGATGATTGATATCGATCATTTCAAAGATATGAATGATACATATGGTCATTTGGCTGGAGATAGTATCTTGCAACAACTTGGCTCACTTTTAAATAGTAATAAACGCGATATTGATTTTCTAGCAAGATACGGTGGTGAAGAGTTTATCATTCTTATCCCGATTGATGAGATGTATAAATTAAAAGAAATTGCGGAAGGTTATCGCTTTAAAGTCGCATCAATGCCGTTTGATATTGCAGGACAACACGTCAGATTAACCGTTAGTATTGGAGCTTATTTTAAACCTTATGATCACATCATGAGTCAACAAGAAGCCATTGAAAACGCAGATAAATTACTATATCTTGCTAAGCAAAATGGTAGAAATCAAGTGTGTTTTAATGATAAAGGGTAGCCCGGCTACCCTTTATTTTATTGATAATTTAAATTGTGTGACCAAGGTAATTCAAGAGGGAATACTTTATTGATATACGCATCATGCTCTGATGGTAATTTTAGGTTGTGCTCCCACGAAAAGATGAGGTTATGTAGCATATT
>CAZETB010000061.1:0-6794 GCA_964514865.1 uncultured Mariniplasma sp.
GTACTGGAATCGTGAAAAGTGATATCACACCAGAATGGAATAAAATGGCAAGAAGCTCAACAACAATAAAGATTGTTGATAAGTAAATGGATAACTTGAAACGCATGGCAAAAGGAATCGGTAGTTGTCTAGTGAATAACATCATAAAGAAGGCCATTAAAAGGGCGTAAAAGATGTAATCAATCAAACCACCAAAATAAGCTAAAAACATTTCAGCAGTGTTAAATAAATCAGTTGCATCATAAAACGTCTTAATACTTGATGCAAGTGTTCTCGCATTTGCAGAGTTTTGAATTGAAAAATCAAAATTCGATAAACCGATATCATCATAATCAGTTCGCGTGATTTCGATATCAGCAATATAAATGGCTAAATCTTGTTCAAGAAAGACAAACTGAATGTGATCTTGAACCATTGCAGGTTCAAGTAATGTAAGTTGGAAATACTCGAAAACTGCGGTTTTAGAAACAACACTTGTTGTTAATACACCATCTTGAATCATGGTATCAGACATTGTGAAATCAGACTGTATAGCGGTTACTAACATTTCATAACGATCGAGACGCATACCTGGATTAACCAACGACTGAATCAATGCAGGTATTACAAAAAATAAGGGCATTAAAAAAAGATAGAGGATGACCCTTGACCATCGATCCTTCATAAAAAAAACCGCAAGCGGAGGTTTTGTTAAACTTGTTGTAAATCTCTTGAACATACCTTCAACTCCTTGAACCTTATTATAACATAATAACCGCTTATATGATAAAATGTAAATGGTGAAAATATGAATTTAATGAATCATGAAAAGCATTACAATACACTTCATAACTATTACTTAAACAAATATCAAAAGAAGGTGTTTAAGATTGCCCTTAATGGTGGATTCACTTGCCCTAATATCGATGGAACGGTAGCAAGCGGTGGATGCACATTTTGTTCATACATGGGCAGTGGTGATTTTGCAGGTAACAAACACGAACCCCTAAAGACGCAATTTGAGAACATCAAGAACATGATGCACCAAAAATGGGAAGATGGTTACTATGTCGTCTATTTTCAAGCGAACACCAATACACATGCACCTCTACCTCGTTTAAAAGAACTCTATGAAGAAGCCATCACACTTGATCCTAACATCGTGATGTTATCGATTGCTACCCGCCCAGATGTGTTACCTGATGATGTGATTCTATACTTAAGCGATCTTAATCAAAGGATTCCTGTACAAATTGAACTTGGTCTACAGACCATCCATGAAACAACATCAGAAATGATTAATCGTGCACATGATTTAGCATGCTTTGATGACGCTGTTAAGCGATTAAGAAAGCATGGCATCGATGTGGTTGTCCATATCATTAACGGTCTTCCTTATGAAACCAAAGAGATGATGATTGAAACTGTCAAACATATCAACACACTCGATGCACAAGGTATCAAGATTCATATGCTTCATCTCATGGAAAAAACAAAAATGGGATATCAATACAAGAAAAACCCCTGGAAATTATTGACATTAGAAGATTATGTCGATATCACAGTTGATCAAATCGGATGGCTTAGAAAAGACATTATTATCCACCGTTTAACAGGGGATGCACCACAAGATATGCTGATTGCACCCATCTGGACCAAACGTAAATTTGTTGTTACTAATGAGATTGATAAACGCTTAAGAGCTATGAATCTATGGCAAGGAGATTATTATGAGAAAGAACATACTTCTTGAACAAGCACATGCTATATTAACATCTCTAATCACAAAAGATGATATTATTGTTGATGCGACGATGGGTAATGGGCATGATACCTTGTTTTTATCTCGTATCGCCAAAGAGGTTTATGCCTTTGATATTCAAGAAGATGCTATTAACAAAACAAAAGAAAAGGTTGGCAACCTTTTCCATGTTCATTTGATTCATGATAGTCATTTAAACATGTTTGATTATGTCAAAGAGTTTAAAGGTGTTATCTTTAATCTAGGATATCTTCCGCAAGGTGATCCATCCATCACGACCGATGCCGATACAACCCTAAAAACACTTAATATCATCTTACCTAAATTAAAGAAAAATGGATTTATACAAATCATCTGTTATCCGGGGCATCCAGAAGGTAAAATTGAAAGTGCGAAACTTCAGGTCTGGAAACATGAATTATCTACGCATCACTATCAAATCATCGAATCTCATTTTGTAGCTGAGATTCATGAACCACCTTATATGCTCATGATCTATAAAACAAAAGATGAAAGTGACTAACTTCCATCTTTTTTTATTCCCATAAGGGGGGATTATGGGCGTCTATTTTGCCAGTTTCTAATCTTTTCTTCTTCATCTTCATCACCTTGATGACGATTTTGGAAAAATTGATTGACCTTTTGTTCAAATGATGATCTTCTATTTTGAATCATTTCTCTGATCTGGCTTCTAAGTGCTTCACTTGCTTCATGGAATTCATCTCTGAGTGCTGTGACTGCATCATGAAATTCAACACGTAATGCTTCTAATTGTGTAAGTAAAGCTGCTATGGCATCTGTTTCTGTTTGAATATTGGCTTCAATCACTGCAATTTCTGCTTCAAGTGCTGCCTTATCTTCCTCGAGAGCTGCAGCAAGTGCTGCTTGTTTTACTAATAACTCATCATTTAATGACACTAAGTTTGCTTCTTTAGTTTCGATTTCTGTTCTGAGTGCTTCAAGTTGTGGGAAATATGTTTGATAGAGTTCATCGCGATCTGCTAAAAACTCATCACGAAGTGCATGTGCAACATCTCTCATTTCTTGTTTAGCATCTTTTAAGATCGCTTGAAGTTCTTGAACTGTTAATAATAATGCATCTTCTAATAAGAGTTCATCACTGACAGTTACTGCTGATTTTGCTAAGAATAAGAAACCTGGAGTAACACCATAAGATTCAGCTTCTGCAATAAATTCTGGTGTAAATCCTTTATCTTCAGCACGACCCATCATTAAACGGCTTCTAAATGCGTTATTGATTTCTTCTTTAACGCGTGCTCTAATCTTTTCACCAATTTCTGAATCTTTTGATACAGCGGAAACTGAAACAAATGTTTCTTCAGCACCGACATCGATATAACCGAGTTCAATGGCTGTTTGAATGATCAAATCCATCGCTTCATCAACATGTAATCCTACTAATTCTAAATCTGCGAGTAATACTTCTGCATCCTCGTTCAGTGCATTCACATAAACGACAACTTCTCTTCTGTTAACAATAAGTTCAACGGAAGGGTTAATATCAATGGTGACATATGTATCATCTTGTGCACTCACTGTTTGAGCACAGGAAGCAAGGATAAAGACGGCTCCTAATATGACGGTAAAACTTAAAATCCATTTCAATGTTTTCATGGTTTAAACCTCCTATTCACTCTATATACAGTCGATGCTTTACTTTTATTGGTAAATAATTAAAGATATTGTGTATTTTGTATATCATCTGTCATATGAGATGTCATACGACCTCGTGTAAATGAGAAAGATGCTCTTCCTTCAGGTTCTACTGTGATTGAATAAATGGTCACCTGTTGAAGTGTTAGAATTCTGATCGTGATATCGCCTTCTTCAACTTCATCATCAAATGAAAGTGTGTAATGAATTGAAATGATTTTTCTTAAGTTTTCTTCAAAGATGGTGAAGGTGTAAGTTCCTGTTGAAGAACCTTCAACAAAGGATAATGTTGCAACCTTTTGATCATCGATTTGATCAAGAGAAATCGTTACTTTTTCAACTGATAAATCATTTTTAATGAGTTCTACGGTATATGTATCCTTGCCATCAATCACTTCAAAGTCAAGTAAGACATAATTTAACTCATCTTTTTTAACGGTCATCGTGATGACACGACTACCTTTTGTTCCTAAAACTTCAAGATCATATGTCTTCGTACCAAACTTAATTTTACCTAAGACTGAAAAACGATTGGTCTGTGGATTAAATGTTTGATTATAATAGATTTCATATTGGGATAGTTTATCCATGAAATCACGGGTTCTAAAACGCATGCGTCGACCAAATCCTGCTTGATCTTTCACTTCGTCAACTACTTCAAAGTCATCATTGCTTGCATAGAGTTTCTCAATCGTTTCTAAATAACGAGAAAGATCAGCTAATTCATCTCTGATCATATCGTTTTTTTCTTGTGGTCCAAAACGAAGTATCGTCGTGCTAGATGTTGAAAGTTCGTTATCCATCACTTCAATGAGTGAGGTAGCTTGAACAGTCGATAACGCAACCACATTTTCCATATTTTCTAAAACGGTATTATCCGGAGTTGGATCAACGCCAGTTTGGTTAGCGAGTACTAAGACGATGATCATGGCTGCAAATACAGTGATGAGTGATGCAGTCAGTGGTCTAAAGAATGATGGTTTAGGTTCTCTTACAGGTTCAGTCACTTTAACAGGTTGTGCTTTTGCACGTTGAATAATGACGCTTGAAAAATCTTTGATTTCAACGTCTTCTGCTTTCGTTTTGATATAGTGTTTAAGTTCTTTACGTGTCATGTGACTCACCTACTTTCTCTTTTAATTTTTTCATAGCTTTGTTATAAATCCAAAGTACTGTACCGAGCGGTTTTTTCATGATGTCTGCAATCTCTCTAAATTTAAGATCGTTAATGACATGCATGGTGACAATATCTTTTTCATCACGTGATAGTTCATCAAGCAATTTGAAGATGTCATCATCTGGTTCTTCTTGAATCTCCTCTAGAGCTGGTATCGCTGAGATAACCTCATCATTGATAATTTCTTTTTTACGTGTGTTATACATGTTGATGGCTAGATTTCTTCCAATTGTTGCTAAATAAGCATGTGGATTTCTTTTTTCATCAAAGAGATCAATCTTCTCTAAGAACTTCATGTAGGTTTCCTGCAAAAGATCTTCAGCAAGACTTTGATCTTTCACAATATGGATGATGCTGAAAAAAACTTGTCTTTTCGTTTGTTCATAGAAGACATCAAAGTGTGTATAATCACGATTCTTAAGTTCTTTAATCATCATGTTCATCTGATCCATAATTTCCCCTTACATCCTATATACAATCATGACCCTCATTTTATTGGTCTAATCTTATTTTATATGAAAAGAAAAAAATACCCAAAAAGATGGGTACCTTTCTAATTTGCTACAATATTGACTAATTTATTAGGAACAACAATGACTTTTCTAATGGTTAAGCCTTCAATATGTTTGGTGACGTTAGAATTCTCTAATGCGAGTTTTTTAACCTCATCTTCAGGAAGATCAACTAAAACGACGAAGCGACCTCTTAATTTACCATTGACTTGTACAACCATTTCGATTTCATCAACAACCAAATAAGCTTCTTGATAAGTTGGCCAATCTGAATAAATCAATTCCTCATTTTGCTTTAAAATTTCTTTATTGATCTCTTCAGTGATATGAGGACAAATTGGATTTAATAACTTCAGGAAGTCACGTGCTTGTTCTTTACCGATGGTTTGCTGTTTATAAACTTCATTAACGAAAATCATGAGTTGACTGATCGCTGTATTAAATGCCAGTTTTTCAAAGTCTTCTGTCACTTTTTTGATGGCTTGATGAAGTGGTTGTCTTAAAGGTAAGACCTCTTCTTTCACAATAGGGAATTCAAACATACGCCATACGCGATCTAAGAACTTCTTCGCACCATTGAGCGATTCGGTTGACCATGGTTTTTCTGCATCTAAAGGTCCCATAAACATTTCATAAAGACGTAGTGCATCTGCACCATGAGATTCAATGATTTCATCTGGATTAACGACATTCCCTTTTGATTTACTCATCTTAGAATGATCGGAACCTAAAATCATACCCTGATTAAAAAGTTTTTTAAAAGGTTCTTTGACGGATAAAATACCGATATCATGTAAGAATTTCGTCCAGAAGCGCGCGTAGAGCAAATGACCTACAGCATGTTCAGTTCCACCGATATATAAATCGACAGGCAACCATTTATCTAAAGCTTTTTTAGCTTCTTCAGAATCAAGAGGAATCATGCCTAAATGATGTTTTAAGATATAACCCATGAAATACCATGAACTACCTGCTAATTGCGGCATGGTGTTGGTATCTCTTCTACCTTTCAATCCGCCTTCATTCACATAAAGCCAGTCATGCGCATTAGCTAAAGGTGACTCACCAGTGCCACTAGGTCTCATGTTCTTTAGAATAGGTAACTCAAGTGGTAACTGATCGTCATCAAGCATATGAATCTGATCATTGTCATCATAGATGACTGGGAAAGGTTCACCCCAATAACGTTGACGTGAGAATACCCAGTCTCTGATCTTATATGTGTTATGTGCAAAACCTTGTTTTGTTTTTTCAAGGTAGTCGATAATTTTCTTTTTAGCTTCTTCGTTATATAAGCCATCAATGATACCACTGTTGTAGTGAACACCATCACCGGTGAATGCTTTTTCACTTTCACCTTGAATGACTTCTACGATATCTAGGCCATGTGTTTGAGCAAACTCAAAATCACGATCATCATGAGCAGGAACAGCCATGACGGCACCCGTACCATAATGCGGTAAGACATAATCTGCAATCCAAATAGGAATACGTTTATGATTTAATGGATTGATTGCATAAGATCCTGTAAACACACCTGTTTTAGATTTATCGAGTGCACGGTCCATGTCGTTCTTCATCTTGGTTGTTTCAATATAAGCTTTTACAGATGCTAATTCATCTTCAGCAGTAATCGATAAAACTAAAGGATGTTCGGGTGCTAAAACACAGTAGGTTGCTCCATAAATGG
>CAZETB010000061.1:6804-7706 GCA_964514865.1 uncultured Mariniplasma sp.
GTATCAGGACGCGTGGTGAACACATCGAATGATAAATCAGATTCATCAATCTTGAATGTCATCATCGCACCAGTTGATTTACCAATCCAATTGCGCTGCATTTCTTTTAAGTGTTCTGGCCAATCAAGTTCTTCTAAATCTTCTAATAGACGATCTGCATAAGCTGTGATACGAAGTACCCATTGACGCATCGCTTTTTTAACAACAGGATATTGTCCGCGTTCAGAAACCATTTTGCCATCAACGATTTCAATTTCATCGTTAGCTAAAACTGTTCCTAAACCTTCACAAAAATTAACTTCAACATCTTTTAAAACAGCTAACCCGTGTTCATAAAGCTTCTTAAAAATCCATTGTGTCCATTTAAAGTATTGTGGGTCTGCAGTTGCAAACTCTCTGTCCCAGTCAATACCTTTTCCGGCTTCAATGATTTGACGTTTGAAATTTTCGATATTTTGATAGGTGAATGATCGAGGATCTTTCCCTGTAGATAATGCGTATTGTTCTGCGGGTAAACCAAAAGCATCCCACCCCATAGGATGGAGAACATTAAAGTTTTGCATACGCTTGTAGCGGCTGATGATATCGGTTGCTGTATAGCCTTCAATGTGTCCGACGTGCAAGCCTGCAGCGGATGGATAAGGGAACATATCTAGGACATAGTATTTTTCCTTGTACCGATCTTCAGATGTCTTGAACAGTTTATTTTCATACCAATAGCGTTGCCATTTTTTCTCGATGTGTTGATAGTCATAATTCATGATGGATACCTTCTTTCAATGCTATTTCTATTATAGTAGAAAACATGATTTTTTCCAACAAAAAAAGGGATTTTATCTATCCCCTTTTGTTTTTTACTTTGCAGCTTCGATGTACTTAACCAAGTCGCCAACTGTTTTAAT
>CAZETB010000062.1:0-3890 GCA_964514865.1 uncultured Mariniplasma sp.
TTGTGATGATGTCATGTGACATATAAGATAAGCCATTGAGATATCTTCTGTATTGACGTATAGAAATAATATCTTCAACAAATTGTTCTTGTGTAAGTCCTTTTTCAAAGCGTAAACGATCAAAATAGAGTGCAAAATTCTTTGAATAATTTAAATCCATAGCAATCTCCTTCACAATGGGACATATTTGCCCTACACAAATTAATATTTACTTGATAATCTTGAGATAGGAGGGTGATGAATGTGAATCTTCATGTGGGGGAAGTGCTAAGTCAAGACGACGTGCATCACGGTTTTCATGGGTGTGGTGAACCCGAATGTATCATTTTTGATACATCGGAAATCATAGACATGAATAATGAGGAAACAGAATAAATCACCTTCGGGGGGATCCCTTATGCGGTTATCACATTTATTGTATCACAGGATGCGATAGATGAAGGATAACTGCTTTTTTCATATTTTGATCTATCATACCTATTTATCTATAAAGGGTAGCTTCTTACATATTCAGCCATAATCGGTGCAAGTTAGTTTTAAATAGGTTATAATATGGATGAGTTAACGAAAGGAGGTATGGCATGAAAAACAAGAACCAATGGACCATTTACTTTATTTTCTTAAGTATGTTCTTTATACTTAACATCATCAATACATATTGGTTAACCATTCAAGAACTTAATCGCTATATCGCTCCTTTTAGACATACCTTTCTTGGTGAATTGAATGCTTTCTTAGGGAATTTTTCCATTTTGTTTCTCATCATGATTGTTGGCTTTCTTTTTTTAAAAAAAGCTAAAAAACGCATGGTTTTTTTAATTGTCATCACCTTTATCCTCAATTTCTTTATCTTTGGATTAGGTGTGTTTAATATGTTTTTTGGTACAGCTTTTTCGATTCCCGCTAGCACGATTTTCTTAAATCCTGCAGATGGTTTCGCGATGGGAACTTTTTTAACCGCACTTCTTGAATTATTTACATATTACCGCATCTTAGTCTTTGTACCATTTATTGCATTACTCACCATCTACTTATTAGCTGATAGACAACAGTTGAAGGTGATGTACTTCAAAGTAACCGTTCAAAAATACTTATCATCTATTCTTTTAGTTAGTGTCACACTATTCACCGCGATCTTCTCTTATATGGAACAATATAAAATTACATTACCACTCAATTCAGTTAAGAGCACCTATGCGATTCAAAACTTGGGTGTCTATCCATACTATATCGGTGAACTCATCGGGCAACCTTTTGATTTAGATCTCGTTCAGTTTTTAGATTTAGATACCGAAGAAAAACTTGCTGAAGCATACCAAAAGTATAATAAAAACCAAGCATCATATGTCAGTTATTTTGATGGAGAAACCTATGGCAATAGGCTATCAATCAGCCAAGCTGTATCAGATTTATACATTGATGATTCGATAAAGAATGGTGATGATCTACACGGCATACTTGAAGGTAGAAATCTTGTTTTAGTTCATTTAGAGTCACTTAATTCATTTTTACTAGAGTCAGAACTCACTAAAGACCGTCTTCCTTTCTTTCAAGCATTAATCGAACAAAGTTTCTCTTTTAGTAACTTCTATAACAATGTAGGTATGGGTGTTAGCTCTGATGGCGAATTAGCCATTTTAACGGGATTATACCCTATGGGAGATCGCACGCTTTACTGGGAATATAACAAAGGGGCATATACCTTAGACTCACTTGTTAATTACTTTAATGAAGAAGGATACTACACTGAAGCGATTCATGGAGATAAAGAAAGATTTTATAATCGTGATCTTATTTATCCCGAAATGTATGGCTTTAATAATTTCTATTCTTTAGAAGATTTCATCAAAGATGGCTATGATGTTGAATCAGGCTATATGTATGACGCTGAAAAACAACTCATTCATCACTCACCATGGATATCAGATTATCATTTAGCAGATTATACATATCATGAGGGCACATCACTCATCAATACACACGGATTAGTGATGTTATTTCCAGTAACCATGATGCCACATACACCGTATGAGTTTGATCCAAATGGTTTAAGATATGATGTTTATCCAGAAATATCAAAAAAGATTAGTCGTGTAACACTCAATTACATTAACTATGTCGATTATGTTGATCAGGTACTAGAACGTTTCTTTATCAGTGAAACAGGAGAAGATCATACACTTGATAACAGCGTTTATGTCTTCTATAGTGATCATGGATCAGGTATTAAGAACGGTGATTTAGACTTAATCTTAGATAGAGAATTATCGGTCATAGAAACCAGACAAATTTTACAAAAAGTCCCTGCACTGATTTATGTACCAGGTGATGACTATGTTAATTATGGTGATTTTACGTTAAGAAAAGGATTGTTAACGGGAGAACAAACACTTGTTAGAAGTCAGGTTGACATGTATCGTACCATCATTGAACTTTTTAATTTACCTGTTGGTAACGATCCTTATTACGGTGTTCATGGTCTATCAACTGAAAAGACATTTGCACTTGATAATAGGTTAATGGATGTTGTAACAGATGATTATTTCTACTCCATGAGAAATCCATATTATACGTATCCCTTAAAACTTACCGTTGATGAAAAATTATACAACTATATTTTAAGATTTAAACAACTATCAGATATCATGGTATCTAAAGGAACCATGCAGGAAACGATTAAAGAGGCGGTTGATCATGTTTACGGAACTTAAACGTTGGTTGAAAGATCCTATCTACTGGTTAGTTTTAGTTTATGTCATCTTTTCTATCACTTTTGGGTTCATCTATAGAAATGGACTTATCCTCTTTTTAGGTTGGAATATCATCCTAGCGGGTGTTACTTATGCATTAGCAAACCTCTTCATTTATACAAGAAAAAAACGGTCATCCATATGGATATCCGTTATCCTATTCATGCTGTTTATCTTATTTTTCCCCAATACGATGTATGTTTTAACCGACTTTATTCACCTACAAAACTATACATTTTTTCAAGACTATCCATCGGTTTATGCATATGTTACAGATGATTGGGTTGTCTTTACGATGATTACCATTGGGGCACTCATCGCTGCTAAATGTGGCGTACAGTCACTTAAGAATATCAAAGGATATTTATTTGTCATCATTAAGAGATTTTATGTGATCTTTTTAGGTTTATTGTTTATTGCCTCTTCAGTTGGTATCTACATTGGAAGGTTTATCAGATTGAACTCATGGGATATCTTTAAACTACACACTTATTTGCCTATCATCTTTGACCGCTTTTCATTTTTTATGAGCTTTGTCTTAATGTATGTGGTCATTCATGGTATAACCTATTTTGTCATGACAAATCAGTATCAAACATCATATAATAGAAGTGATAACACATTGGAGGATTAAATTATGCGCGTATTAGTTGTCGGTGGAGCGGGTTATATTGGCTCACATACCGTTTATGAATTGATTAAAGATGGTCAAGAAGTCGTTATTTTGGATAACTTATCATCTGGTTATATGGATCTTGTACATCCTAAAGCCAAGTTTTATAAAGGTGATATTAGACATAAAGAAGATATTATCAATGTTTTTAAACAAGAAAAGATCGATGTTGTCATGCATTTTGCAGCTAAAATTATCGTTCCTGAATCTGTTGAAATACCTTTAGAATATTATTATAACAACGTTGAAGGTGTTCGTATTTTACTTGAAGTGATGAACGAATTCAATGTGAAGAAGATCGTGTTCAGTTCAACAGCAGCTGTATACGGTGAAGCAGCGGGCGTCTGTCATGAAGATGATGTGACAAAACCCATCAATCCTTATGGAGAAACGAAGTTAACAACAGAAAAAATGATTAAGTGGGTTTCAGAAGCACATGGATTTAACTATGTGATCTTTAGATATTT
>CAZETB010000062.1:3990-6967 GCA_964514865.1 uncultured Mariniplasma sp.
GATCCTGCAGAACTTATCGCATCCAATGATAAAGCGAAACGCATCTTAGGATGGAGTCCTAAATACAATCTGAATGATATTGTTCGTTCAGATTATCTCTATCGTAAAAAAATATCAGGCAAATAAAAAATGAGCAAATCGCTCATTTTTTTCTTGTTTGTTGAATATCTTCAAGTTCGTTTTTATTAAAAACATATTTTTTATGGCAGAAATGACATTCTATTTCAGCCTGTCCATCTTCATGTATTAATTCATGAAGTGTTTGTTCATCTAATGCAGATAAGCTTCTCGCAAATCCTTCTTTTGAACAATGGCAGGTATATGAGATGGGATGACGTTCTAGAATGTTTTCTGTACCATCAGCCAAGATATGCAAGATATCTTCAGGTGTATGTCCTTCTTGAATGAGTGTACTCATTGGTTTGATGTTGCTGATAATTTCTTCAACACGTGTTATAGTTTGTTCGGATACTTCAGGCATTAACTGTAAGATATATCCTCCAGCAGCTAATACATATTGATCAATATCCACTAAAACACCAACACCAACGGATGAAGGAACCTGTTCTGATAAAACAAAGTAATAAGTAAAATCATCACCGATTTCACCTGATTGAAGTTCAGATGATGATGTAAAATAGTCTTTCATTTTTAAATCTTTTGTCACATGTAAAAACCCAGAACCTACAGCGGCACCTACATTAAGCTTTCCTTTTTTAGGACCGTCTTCATATTTGATATAGACAAAAGGGTTTTGAATTTCACCACGAACTTCACCTTGGGCATTCGCTTCAACAAGCATCGTACCAATGGGTCCATTTCCTTTGACTCTAACGGTGATTGTTTCTTCCTCTTTATACATGAGACCCATCATCGCAGAAACGGTTAGTGTACGACCAAATGCTGCAGTTGCGGTTGGCCAGGTTTGATGTATTTGACGTGCTTCTTCAACAAGATTTGTTGAAGTTGCTACATAGATTCTAACTTCTTTATTGAATGCATAACTCTTAATTGCGTAATCTTTCATAATGTGTTCACTCTCCATCAAACATTGTACCATAATTGAATCTTAGTATCACTTGTGATACAATGAATCAGGTGATAAACATGGCTTTTAAAATTGGTCATTTAGTAATTGAAAACCAACTTATTTTAGCACCTATGGCTGGTGTATCCAATTCTCCCTTCAGAAGACTTTCGAGGGATTTTGGTGCTGGCTTAGTTTATGCTGAAATGGTATCCGATAAAGGTTTAATGTACGATAACGAGAGAACTAAAAAACTTCTTTATATGACGGATGAAGAAAAACCTATGGCACAACAAATCTTCGGATCTGATTTAGAAACCATGGTACAGGCTGCCTTATATATAGATAAGAACTCCAATTGTGATATCATCGATATCAACATGGGATGTCCAGTACCCAAGGTTGCCATCAAGGCTCAAGCTGGAGCATCACTGATGAAAAATCCCGATCTTATTTATGATATCGTGAGTGAAATCGTTAAAAAAGTGTCTAAACCAGTGACAGTTAAAATTAGATCTGGTTGGGATAACCAATCTGTTAATGCTGTACTAGTTGCTAAACGCATTGAAGAAGCTGGAGCAAGTGCCATTACTGTTCATGCAAGAACACGCTCACAAGGGTATTCAGGTCATGCAGATTTAGATGTTATTAAGGCAGTTAAAGAAGCAGTCAAAATTCCTGTTATTGGTAACGGCGATGTTATTGACGGACCATCTGCTAAATATATGTTAGAGTATACGGGATGTGACGCGGTCATGATTGGTCGTGGTGCATTAGGAAATCCCTGGATTTTTAGAGAAATCAACGCTTATTTAAAAGATGGAACAGTTTTTGAAAAACCAACACATGAAGAATTGAAGGAAATGATGATACAACACCTTGATTCTTTGGTAGAATTAAAAGGTGAACGAACTGCAGTTCTTGAAATGAGAAGTCATGGTCCCTGGTATTTAAAGGGTATTGAACATGCGTCACATTTAAGAAAACAGTTATCACAAGCAAGAACAAGAGATGAATTTAAAATGTATGTTGAGGCGTTCTTTAATGAACATCGTTAACATAGTCGGAAGAGTATCGAAGTGGTTGTAACGAGCTGCCCTCGAAATGCAGTTGTCCTCAAAAGGGGCACGTGGGTTCGAATCCCATCTCTTCCGCCATTTAAGAAGTATAGGTTTGATACAATAGTGTCAAGCTTTTTTCTTTGCAGAAAGGGAGATTTCCACTATCTTCCAAAAAGTGATTGATTTTATATCACCCAAAATCAAGTTTTTCTGGTCTCATTTCTCATTGTCATCTAACCTTTTAACAATTACCTAACATTATAACGATTTCATTTGGCTATTCCCCTATGCAATCTGGATTAATGAATAATCAAGTGTTATAATTACTACAAGAAATGTAAAGTAGAAGAAAATGGTGCCAGCTCACTTTCATGTGAAAGTCTTGAATTACATATATATGTGGCATTCGGAAATGCTAAAGAACCTTATCTGTTAAAGTTCTAAATGAGATATTGATATTTTTTTTACCTATGATATATTATAGCTGTATTAGTAAATTCGATAGGGGGAATCAAAATGAATAATAAAGTAAATTTAACTATTATGGTTATTGGTCTTGCAATAATGGTCTTGATTTCAATCAACGCTATAATAGATAGTTTTGCTACGGATTTAATTTCTTCAATACCACCAATGATACTAGGGGCTGCTTTATTCGTTGCGGGATATATAAAATACGAAAAAAAATAAAGTTTAAATTAGCCCACTGTTGGATTGGAAAAAAACAAATCGTGGAGGGGTATGATTTTTGAACAGTGGTCTTGATGCCATATGCATAGAAATAGAAGGGGTGCGTAAATTTTATATAGGGGTGCATAATTGTATCAATATAGGTCATGCAACACATTTAGAATTCTAGATTTGGGACTTTGTCTCAAATCTTTTTTTA
>CAZETB010000063.1:0-6870 GCA_964514865.1 uncultured Mariniplasma sp.
AAGATTTAAAGAAGTCTTAAGTACTAACTTAATACAGTTTAAATCTTACATGATGGATATGTCTTTAATGGAAAACTATACGATGGATGAAAAACGTGCAGTTATTGCCTTTTTAAACATGATTATCACCGCCGATTTAACTGTCAAAATCGAAGAGTTAAACCTTGTATGGATGCTTGCTAAAAGTATTCATGTTGATTTAAAAGATGTTGAGAGAATTGATGACGAATTTTTTCGTCATATTTTTTCAAATCTTTCCGAAGATAAACTTATCGAAGTCATTCGTATGGGTTATACGATGATGAGTGTTGATCAAAGACGAACAGAAGGTGAAAAGAAACTTCTTGAGTTCGCCAGAAGTTTCAAGGAATTAGATAATCAAAATTATCGTGCATTTTATGCAAGTCTTAATAAAATGTCAGATTTAACACCACTGGATCATGTTGTCTTACTCGTGTTAGCACATTATATGGCAGAAGCTGATGGTATCATTACGCAAGGTGAAGTTCAAATGCTTATTGTACTCTGTAGTATGGTAGGTGTTGATCCAAGTGAAGTGGTCGTCTATAAAATTCCAAAAGATGCGTTATATCGAGCAGTTTTCTCAATGAGCGAGCATGCAGTCAGACGTCTTGTAGAAGAGTTACTGCTTATCTCGATAGCCGATATGAAAATTGCTGAACAGGAATATGATTTTATATTTCCAATCATTGCACATTTCCACTTCGATTTTGAGGATATGTTAAGATCTGCAAAAGATCGTTATCAAGAACACGTTGAATACTACGAATTATTTCGCAGTGAATCAGAGGTCAATTAGGGGGAAGTTATGAAAAAATGGTTAGTTTTACTTGTAGTTTTATTTACGGGGGTTATGCTATCAGGATGTACATTTTCTGAACATGGTGCCATCTATGATGATGAAGAGCGATGGGTTTTAGTGGGTGATACGTATTCTTTCCTAGGAAAATATTATCACGATCAAGAGATTACATTCAAACGTTTTTCAGGTATATTCACACTTGATCGGATGGATGCTGATGAGGATGTTACCATTACGATTGAACAATCCATTTCATCGGGTAGATTCACCTGTATCATTGTGACAGAAGATGATGAGATCATTAGACTTCATGATGGAGCTAATCTCATTGAAGCATCAGGTGGAAAAATGAGACTTAGAATCATTGGTGATGATGCGAAAGGCTCTCTTAGCTTTAAACTCTCATAAAAGGCAAATAAAAAAGGAGCGGGTAGCTCCTTTTCTATTTTTCGTTTAGTTAAACTTCGATAATCGCATCTGTTGGACAAACGGCTTGACAAGCACCGCAGTCAATACAAATATCTTCATCAATAACGTAGATGTCACCTTCAGAGATGCAATCTACTGGGCATTCTGCTTGGCATGCGCCACAAGCGATACAAACATCAGTAATTCTTCTTGGCATCGTTATTAACCTCCATACGTGTCGTATATTAGTATTTTAACTAATCTTGTCAAGAAATACAACCTATGAAGGAAACTTCGTTGTTAAAGTAGAAAGATTATGGGATAGAAAATTAATTTCTAACTGTTTTTAAAGCTTTTGCCCATAATGTGAGTTGATCTAGCATTTGGTTTAGATTGGTTAAGTGAAGTTGCTGTGGCTTAAATACTGACCAGTTTTCAAAATCAGTAAACATCGATAAAGCAACATGTGTTCTAACATCTGCAATTTGTAGTTCACCTAGAATGCCTCTTAAGTGTTCAGCAGCTCTTGCTCCACCAACAGATCCATAAGAAACAATACCTGCAGCTTTATTATTCCATGGGTCTTTAGCACTATCTAAAGCATTTTTAAGTGAACCTGTGATTGAATGGTTATACTCACCTGCTACAAATACAAATCCATCATATGAGGCGAGTGCTTCATTCCAAGCTTGAACACCAGTTAAATCTTTTGATTCACCTAGTAATGGCAGTTTAAATGATTTGATATCAACGATATCATAAGTCGCATCACCTCTTAAATCTGCTTGTTCTTTAACCCAGGTTGCTACCTGAGGTGATACGCGTCCTTCGCGTGTACTTCCAATAATAATTCCGATTTTTAATTGATTCATGTGTGACATCTCCTTTAGTCATTTCGTTTTCTACGGCTATTATATTTCGAATTCGAATTAAAATCAAGTGATTTGCTCGCATCGTGGGATATCGTGTGAAATGTTAGGAAATAAGCAATATTTAATGATTTGAGAATATCTAATGATATAATCGAGTTGCTCAAAATGAAGGAGGGATGACCCTTGTTACAGTTAGTTCAAATTAAAAAAAGTTATGTTGTTGCCGGTCAACCGTTTCCTGCTTTAAATGGTATTGATCTCGAATTTAAGAATAATGAGTTCGTTGCTATTTTAGGTCAGTCGGGTTCTGGTAAAACAACGATGTTAAATCTCATTGGTGGTCTAGATCGTTACACGAGTGGTGATTTGTTAATAGACGGGAAATCAACAAAAGCATTTAAAGATCAAGATTGGGATGCCTATCGGAATGCTACCATAGGGTTTGTTTTTCAAAGTTACAACCTGATTGGACATTTGTCTGTGTTAGATAACGTTGAAATGTCATTAAGACTTTCAGGTATAGGTCCCAAAGAAAGAAAAGAAAGAGCTACTGAAGTTTTAGTAGAAGTAGGTCTAAAAGATCATATTCATAAACGTCCTAATCAGTTATCAGGTGGACAGATGCAACGTGTTGCTATCGCAAGAGCACTTGTTAATAATCCTAAAATCTTATTAGCGGATGAACCCACAGGTGCATTGGATAGTAAAACATCAGTTCGATATTGAACTGGGCTTTTATATTTCAAACTATATGCCGTGCGCTCATGATTGTAGTACTCAACATATTCCTGGATCAGATGATGAATGTCATCACAGTGCTTCAAGTTGAAATCCAACCTTAATTCATCTTTGGTCCAGCCGTTGATGGATTCCAACATGGGATTATCCGTCGGTGTTGCTATGCGCGACATTGATCTTTTTATGGTAGAATCAAGGTGAGCATTAAATGCTCTGGAGGTATATATGGCGCCTTGGTCCGAGTGCAGAATCGTAACCTGGCTCTTATATCCTCTTTTTTCTTTCTCTCTTAAAAACTTTTTCAAGGCTGCATAGTGATTTTGAACACCATGGCCCGATTTGCTCGCCCTCACATCATGGCTAATGATCTCGTTGTTATACAGGTCCAAATAGATATTCCAATCATAGCGAATGCCCTTGTGAAAGATGCTTGTTGTGTCCGTGCAGATCTTTTCAAACGGTCTTTCTGCTGTGAAGTCTTTGCCGATGAGATTGGGATAGATGTCGCTTTCTTCACCCGGTGGATTGTAGTGCTTTCGCGCGCTCGATATAATCCCTGCTGCTCTGCAGCACGTGTGTGCTAAAAGATCAGAGAACACCCAACCGGTCTCTTTTCTCACCTGATCCGCTAGATGCCTGTAACCCCATGTTGAGTGCCTGTCGTGCACACCAGCCAACAGGGCGGTCAGATCTCTGCGCTTGGTCTTGTATCGATTCAAACAGCCTCCCCTGCTCAGCCATCGGTAGTACCCAGATCTGGAAACCCTCATATACCCACAGAGGCTCGCGATGTTGAATTCAACCCCCAATAAACCTATGATTTCGTATTCTTTTTGGATAACCTTCTTTGTCTTATGGCCATCACCTCCTCGGTCGTGTATCCTTTTTTTAGGCGCTCGTTCTCGATCCTCAGCTTCATGTTCTCATACTGGAGCTGCTCCAATGCGTTAAGTGATTTCCGGTTCTGATAAAGGACCAACGGATTCCTTGGGTTTCTCTTGTTTGCTAGCCCCTCGATCCCGCCCTCCTGGTATCTCTTCACCCACGTCGACAGCACGCCCAATGAGATATCGTTATCTCGAGATAGCTGGCTTAAGCTGATCTCTCCATCGACGATCAATTTTACATACTCATATTTTTCGTCGCGGCTGAAATATCTGTTCGGCTTTGCATTCTTCTTCCCTTTCGGTCTTCCCATATTCTATAACCTCCCTTCAAATCTATTTAAACATGAAAAAAGATGTCAATAGACTTTTTATTGTGTCTACTAACATCTTATCATTTCATTTGGCTTTTTTTATGATAATAGGACTTCATGAGGTTCAAATGACGATTCGAATGTACCATCACCGAGTTCTCCAGATGCATTTCTTCCCCATATAAATAAGCGATATTGATTTGTCAACATCATCGTATGATAGAGCGACATGCTGACTTCAAGCGGTATTTCTGCAATTCGCCAATCAATTTCCCAATAGATATCTTCATATACGTATTCGATATCTCTTTCATTAGGTGTAATTCTAAAGAAAGCTAACCTAACATCGTGACCAGCACCGAATACACCATATTCATTTAAGCCATAAGCGAACACTTTTCGATTTGATTTCACAAATATGATGTTGTCTTCCTGTTCGACAATCAAGGGTTTTAAAGATGCGCCTTCAAGTAAGAACGATATATCTTGATAAGAAATTACGGTTTGTGACTTACCATCTATAAAACCAGTTAATATACCTGTTTTGTATATATGTTTTTTACTTGTCATGATGTAAGAACCATTGCCTAATAGTTGATCAACAACTTCATCAGTTTCTAAAAAATCAATCCGATGGGTCATGTCATTAACAGAACCACTTTGGAACCCATCAGCATTAATGCCAAAGAGCCCCCAACCAAAATAGCGGTTTCGTGATGTTAAGGCTTGATGCAATCCGATGTGTGTAATTGTTTCACCGCGTTTAAGTTTAAATATATGTGTGATTTCATATGGGTAAATCGTCACTTCTTGTCGAACTAACAAAATATTAGCGTAACCTGAACCAATTTGATTGTAACTGTTTAATCCCCACCCAAAGACTCTGCTTTTTGATGTTAACAACATGGTGTGATAATTACCTGTTTGTATCTGAACAATCGTTTCGTCATCATCTAATGATAACAAAGGAGATATATCGGTAGGTGTTATTACGGTACCACCGGCTTTATTGGTACCTGTTTGCCCAATGACATTCCAACCCCAAGAGAAAAGACGCATATTAGAGGTTAAAGCAAGTGCGTTTCGATCACCTGCATGAACTGAAAGAAAATACTCATCATCATCTAAGTTAAAATAAGGTGTTAATAATGTAGGGTCAGGTATGCCCGTTGCACTATTTATGCCATTTGCTAAAAGGCCATAGTATTGAGTTCCCATGCCATAAAGATCACCATAGACATCGATGGCTAATGAGAAATCAACACCAGCAGCAATTTTATGATACATGGCTTCCGGAGGTATAATAGGTTCTTTTTGACAGCCTAAAAGAATAAATGTTGATAAAAAGATTGACATGCAAGTGATGAGTTTCTTTAACATCATGCATCACCTCTTTATTTTAGATAAAATCATCTGGCATGAGATTTAAAGAGCGAGCTATACCAGATAATGCGGATAAGAAATCATCTGATATACCCCAATCAAAACGTGTAAGTATGTGATCACCACCACCTGATGCTGAAGCATCAACGGTGATTTCACCCTCACAACCAGTAATCATGATAGACAAACTAACACGTGTATCACGTCTTACGACATAACGTTCAAACACAAGAAAGACTATGCGAACATCGTTTAAGTTCTTATAGGCTTCATAGACAAGTTCACTCGTAAAACTAGCATATGTCATACCATCTTTAATGGTCTTTGTGATGACATCAAATGTGCCGTACCCTCTAAAGGATTGATGAGCCATAGATATCCCCCTATTCTATTTACACTTAATATATCACAGACAGATAGATATCACAATATTTCACAATATTATGTATCTTTCTTGCATGAAAATGACATGATTGATATAATCATCATGAGTCCGACCGAACGGTCGGTCGGTATGTATGATCTAGAGGAGGATATATGAGTTCATATAGTGTAAAAAAACCCATTACGGTATTGATGGGAATCTTAATAATTATTGTGTTAGGGATCTTTTCAGTTTCAAAGTTGCCACTGACACTTTTTCCGGAAATTGAACTACCATTTATTGTTACCGTAACCGATTATGCTGGTGCATCACCTGAACAGGTAGAAAGCGATATTGCGAAGCCTATCGAGTCAGCTGTTTCTACGATTGGAAACTTCCAAGAGGTTTATTCAATATCCAATGATAACTTTGGTATCTCAGTCATTACGTTTGCAGAATCAGCAAACATGGATACTGTCGTCATTGAGTTACGTGAACTTATCAATAACATTTCATTTGATGATGGCGTTGGAACAACCAGAATCCTACGCATCAGTCCGGATATGTTACCGGTTATGACCGTGACACTTTTTAGAGACTATGATGATTCATTAACAGATGAAGAAGCATTGATTCAAAATACGGAATGGATTAATCGTGATCTTCTTTTAGATTTACAAGCTATTCCTGGTATCGCTGATGTCAGTGTAACCGGTGCAGCAGATGTTATCTTAGAAGTTGATTTAGATCCTGCATTATTGACGAATTATGGTATTACACATCAAGAAGTCTTAGAAATCATCGAACGACAAAATGTCGGTGGTTTAGTTGGTGTTGCACTTGATTCAGGTGAAATCAGAATGCTTTATTTAGGTGATCAACCCAATTCGTTATCTGATATCGAAAACTTACCTGTCTTATTTGATGGTGGTGAAGTGATTCGCATTAAAGATATCATTAAAATTGATGGTATTCGCAATGTGAATGCGAATACAGATGTCTATTCCAAAATTAATGGTATTCAAGGTATTCAGGTTGCGTTTACGAAACAATCAGACTATGGCATTACAGAAGTAACAAAAAA
>CAZETB010000064.1:0-6577 GCA_964514865.1 uncultured Mariniplasma sp.
AAGTGGTATTTGTGTAACACGTGAAATAATTGCTGCTGTTTGTAGAGCGCGCGTATAAGGAGATGAAATAATAAGTTCTGCTCCTTCAAGAATTGGATCTTGTGCTCGTTCTTCTGCTTGTTTGATACCGCGGTCGGTTAATCGTCCGAGTTCATAACCCATACCGGG
The DNA here is from genome assembly GCA_964514865.1 of uncultured Mariniplasma sp. Taxonomy (GTDB): domain Bacteria; phylum Bacillota_I; class Bacilli_A; order Acholeplasmatales; family Acholeplasmataceae; genus Peloplasma. The sequence continues at coordinate 169 of CAZETB010000064.1, forward strand.
AAAGCCGCGTTCCCTGACCTCATCGTAGCGAGGTTCTCCATGGCGTATTAAGATGATTTCTGTTGGCATTTTATTCACCCTTTCAATGACATTATAGCATAATTTATCAAGGGCACTTTGTTTTATCTAACAGACACAATATGATATAATTCATAAGGCAATAGGAGGTATACATATGTCAAGATTAACAGATCGTAGATCGATAAGAAAATATGATTCAAACGTTAAAATTAGTAAAGAAGAAATGATTGATATACTAAGTGATGCTACACGAGCACCTTCTTCTATGAATATGCAACCATGGCGATTTGTTGTTGTTGAAACACCTGAAGGAAAAGAAAAGCTTAAAGATGTCCTTTACGGTAATCAATTACAACTAGAAACTTCAGCTGCCATGATTTGTATTTTTACAGATTTAAAGAAATACGAGTTCGCAGAAAAAATTTATGATAAGGCAGTTCAAGCTGGTTTAATGCCTGAAGAGGTTAGAGAAAAACAGCTCAGAAATATCACCAATATGATTTCAACACTTTCTGAAGATGGTATTGAAAAGGGTGGATTAATTGATTCAGGATTAGTTGCTATGCAATTGATGCATGTTGCTAGAGAATATGGTTATGATACATGTCCCATCGGTGGCTTTAGACACGAGAAGCTTGCAGAAGCCTTATCACTAGATCCAAAACGCTATAAACCAGTACTCATTCTGTCAATCGGTAAAGCTTTAGAACAAGGATACCCATCAGTTAGACTTGATGCTGAAGATATCACAAAGTGGCTTTAACATAACACATAATGATTTGAGGTTTATCATTTCGTATAAAAATCAATTTTATATGACATCAATAAAAATGGATAATATTGCTTATTATTCATTTTTTTAATTGTATTTTTAATTTTTGTAGTACAATAAGGTTATAAATCATCATTTATTAATTTGATTATCAATTTTGTCTATCAGTTTTTATAGACATATATTGTCATATTTTTTTAAGGAGATGACAACATGATTCAAGTCAAAGAGCAAAAAAAATCTTATGAAACGTTATTTGATCACTATCCTGTATTCGAGTTGTTTTTGACATATGCTTTCAATCATCGTGATTATGATCTTTACGTTGATAACTTAGAACATCCAAAAACTCTTATATTATATGTCAATCCTGCATTTATCCTTTTAGGAGATCCTTTAGATTCTGAAAAAGAATCTATTAAAACCATCATGGGTCCAGGTGCTTGGATCATCTCACCAAACGCTTCATGGGATTACTTTTTAACCAAACTTTATGACGAGCATTTTAAGACATTCCCTAGAATTCGTTTTGATGATTCAAAACTATCAATCGATCATCTTAAATCATTACGAAAACCATTACCACCTGAGTTGAAGATTGTTCCTATTGAACAAAAACACCTTAAAGAAGGTATGATCAAAGATCAAATCATCAATCATTTTTATCAACATATTGATTTTCTTGAACATGGTTTTGGGTTAGCATTGGTCAATGATAAAGATGTTATTCACGGGTTTGCTCTGACCAATTATCCTGTTGATGATCCAGAATATATAGAAGTTTCATATCGCGTCGGTTATGATGACTTCCCGTTTTATCGTAAAAAAGGCATCGGTACGACACTTGTATGTTACTTTATTGAAGAATGCCTAAAAAGAGGATATCACCCCGTCTGGGATGCAGCAAATGATGTATCAGCTCATATTGCACGCAAGCTTGGCTATCAGGATGTTCTTCAATGGAACATGTATCACATCACATCATAAAACGTCATATAAGGTTAATTACGCTACATAATTTACGTAATTTCACTTAATTTTTTGATATTATCTACATAATCGTTATAATGAAATTATAAATCAATAGATTTAGTGCATGAAGGGAGACAATGCATGTTAACAAAACAAGAGTTACAACAACTGCTTAATGAAGGACTTGCAACAGGTGCAGATTTCTCTGAAATCTTTTTAGAAGACACCAAAACAGAAGTAATTCGCATCACCAGTGGTGAAGTTACACAGATTGATCGAGGTAATACCTATGGAGCTGGTATCAGACTTATCTTAGGTGTTGATGAAGTCTACGGTTACACTAACGATGTATCGTTTGATAGTTTGCTAACGGTCATTAAAAACCTACGTGCATCATTTACTGGCAACAGCAAACAAGCTCAACCACTCGGAGAAGCAAAACCAATCAAATCAGTCATTAAAAAACCTATGGGATCAGTTCCTGTAGAAGAAAAGACATCCATTTTACAAAAACTGTCTAATATCATTAAGTCATACGATTCTAGAATCGTACAGGCTATTTCACAACTCATTGAAACAGAACAAAATGTTCTCATCGTCAACTCAGAAGGTATCTACCAAAATGACTTAAGAGCACACACTCGTGGTATCCTTATGGCTGTTGCTCAAGAAAATGGTAATATGCAACAAGCATATGAAGGTCCAGGACGTTCTATGGGTTTTGAACTTTTTGAAGAAATTGATTTTGAAGCATTAGCTCAAGAAGTTGCACAAAGTGCGATCACACTTCTATCAGCTGAGGATATGGTTCCACAAGTGATGCCTGTTGTCCTACATAATGGCTTTGGTGGCGTTATTTTCCATGAAGCTTGCGGTCATCCACTTGAAGCAACCGCTGTTGCTAAAGGACTTTCGCCTTTTGTAGGGAAAATCGGTGAAAAGATTGGTTCTGATGTTGTTACAGCCTATGATAATGGTTATGTTGAAGGTGCTTGGGGAAGTGCATCTTTTGATGATGAAGGAAAACCAACCCAAAATAATCTTCTCATTGAAAATGGTGTTTTAAAAGGTTACCTCATCGATTATCGTAATGGTCGTAAGATGAACATGGATCCAACAGGGTCTGCACGTCGTCAATCCTATAAATTCTCACCAACTTCACGTATGAACTCGACATTTATTGCTCCAGGTAAAGATAAATTTGAAGACATCATTAAAGATACAAAATATGGACTCTTCGCTAAGAAGCTTGGTGGTGGTACTGTCGTACCAGCAACTGGTGAGTTTAACTTTGCTGTTCAAGAAGGTTACATGATTGAAGATGGCAAACTCACGACACCTGTACGAGGTGCTATGCTTATCGGACATGGTAAAGATATCTTATTTAAGATAGACCGTGTAGCAGATAACTTAGAGTTTGGACAAGGTATGTGTGGTTCAGTTTCTGGCTCTATTCCAGTCGATGTTGGACAACCCACCATTCGTGTATCATCTATGACAGTCGGTGGCGCAGGAGGTAAGAAATAATGTATAGAAAATGGATTGAAATTGGTAAACAAAAAGGTTTAACTGATCTTGAAGTGTTTGCGACACGCAATCGTTCATTATCACTTACTGTCTATCAAGGTAAGCTTGATAGCCATGTTCAAAGTGATGTTGAACAAGTCACACTTCGTGGTATTTACCAAGGTAAATTAAGTACGGTTCGTTTTGAAAACTTAAGTTTAACAAACGTTGAACATATGATTGATCGCTTAATTGAAAATGCAAAGGCTTTAACGGTTGTTGAACCAGCGATTATCTATGAAGGATCTAAATCATATCCAGAAGTTAAAGAAGAACGTTTTGATTTCTCACGTATTCCTGTTACATCAAAGATTGATCTACTTAAAAATTTAGAACAAAAAATTCTTGCTCATCCTTCTGTTTCACAAGTCCAAACAGCAACCTATCAAGAAATTGATACGAAAACAACCTTAATTAATTCAAAAGGTTTACACTTAACGCGTCAAAATACCTATGCATATGCTTATGCCATTGGTGTTTTCAAACAAGATGATGATATTAAAACATCTTATGATATCAAACTGGTTAAAGATTTCAACGATTTCAATGTCGATGACATGGCATCTAAGACCATTGAACAAGGTGTTGCTAAATTAGGTGGTAAATCGATACCAACCAAAGCCTACCCCGTTGTCTTCTCAAATGAAAAATTCTCAGATATCATTGAAGTCTTCTCTTCAATCTTCTCTGGTGAAGCAGCTTATCGAAATCTTACATCACTTAAAGATAAAGTTGGACAGCAAATTTTTGGTGAAAACATTCATTTAATTGATGATCCACTACATCCAGATTCTCATTTCAAAATTCCATTTGATGATGAAGGTGTCGCATGTCAAAAACGTGATGTCGTTAAAGATGGTGTATTCTTAGGATTTAACCACAACTTAAAAACAGCATCCATTTTTCAAACAGAACCTACAGGAAATGGTTTTAGAGGAAGTATTTCTCCAACCAATCTTTTCCTACAACCAACGAACGTATCATTTGATAAGATGATTAAAGATATCGAAGATGGTGTTTATATCACTGACCTTGTTGGACTTCATGCAGGTGTTAAAACCGTTTCAGGTGATTTCAGTTTACAAGCAAGTGGTAGAAAAATTACCAACGGTAAACTTGATCACGCAGTTAAAATGATTGTCGTATCAGGTAACTTCTTCAACATGATGAAACATGTTAAAGGTATTGCTAATGATCTTAAGTTCGATTTATCTGGTATGGGTAGCCCATCCGTTTATGTTGAATCCTTAATGATCGGTGGCGAATAGTATCATCTATTCATAACAAATCAAAAAGGAGCATCTCACATCTGTGAAGTGCTCCTTTTTCTATGAACTTGATTAGTAATTAAATATCATATTGAGATAAAATTTGTGCTGGTGTTTTTCTTAGCAACAAGAGAATAGGTAACATGCCACCAATCACATTGATGCCATATAAGATTAAGACACCTAAAAAGACGGATAACGGTGTAACAATGAACAATCTAAACTGTCCAATTAACGTATCACTTGCTAAATGAAGTCCATAAGCAGAAACTAAATATCCAACTAAAGAGGTCACAGTTGAAATAATTAAAATCTCAACTAAAAATGACAACATCAGTTCAGACTTCTTCATACCCAAGGCACGATAGACTGCAATATCATAGATTCTTGAAACCATGGATGAATGCATAACGAAATAAAATCCAATCAATGCAAATCCTATCACAATACCTGAAATAACACCGGTTGTTACTCTTAATTCAACCATATCTTCCTTGAAGAAGAGTTTCATCTGTTCAACAACATCATAGACATTTTGAACATTTTGTGTTTTGACATCTTTGATTAATTCTTTAGTATCACTTGCATAAACATAATAGCGATGATTAAGGTTGAAACGGTACTTTTCAACCAGTTCATCATTTCCTGTTATCGCAAGTTGATCACTATCAAAAATACCTGAAATTTCTATATTACTAAGATGTGCCATGTTAACCGGAAGGATAGCATCATCAACAGATAAACCAAAGTATGCTACATAAAGTGCAGATGATATTGCTATTTGATCACCTGTGGGCATGACACCTTTAAGAAGTGTTTTACCTTCGAGATGAAGATGACTATAAATACGTATATCCGTATCACCGCCGATAACAAGTGATACCGGATTTAACAAGTTAATCGCTTGTCTTGAAGTATATGCACCACGAATATCACTTCCGATAATTCCAGTAAGGGTCATATCAAAACCATTGATGCGATACTTCTCATACATCAAATGTCGAATCGTCCAAATACCGTATTCTGCACCTGATCCCTCAACAATTTGCTCTGCTAGCGGTAACGTGATCACAAATTCATTGTCTGCTGTAGGTCTTCTACCGATGACCATCCGACCTTCAGCAAAATCGATTAAATCCAGGTAAGATGAGACAGCAAGTAAATTGTTTTGTGTTTCAATAGGATCAACGATACCAATTTGTGCAGATTGTGTGGTATTAATATATGATTCATCTTGATCTTGTAAGAAATTATTTAACTCATCATATGTCATCTGGTTAGATGAATCATCAATATAAACGTAATTGTGATCAAAGATACGTGAAGATAAATCGGGAATGAGAGATGAAGCAGCAATAGCAACCATCACAGCAACGACAGCACCACTCATCATGAAACTGAATAACATCAATTTACCCTTGCGTGAAGAAGCAACAATCTTTTGGAATGCGAGCATAAAGATTTGTTTCATTGAAACGATAGTTTTATATTCGCGTTTAAGTCCTCTATTCTCCAAGTATTCTGTTCTAAACGATGTTTCCAAGAGTTCATCTTTATTCTTTTTAATGTAATGTTCATCACGAATAATTAAATTAGAGTTTTGATCAATAAGTTTAATCTTATCAATAGATGAGTCAACGTCTAGATAGAGTGTCTTGTTTCTTACAATTAATCTCACTTTAACAGGATCCAGTTTCGTATCGGTATCCTGATAAAAGGTGAACTGCACATGTTCTTCTTCAAACGATGTCGTTTCAATCATATCCTTGAGATAAACAACATTGTCATCTGAAACATTGTGTTCATGAGT
>CAZETB010000065.1:0-6545 GCA_964514865.1 uncultured Mariniplasma sp.
AATAGAAAGAAAGGAAGCTATACTCTTACTATTATTACAGTTTTGAGTATACAAGGTTCTATGATGAGAAAGTTTTTTAAAGATTTTAAGAAATTTATTACAAAGGGTAATGTGCTTGATTTAGCGGTTGCAGTGATTATTGGTGGTGCTTTCGGTAAAATCATTTCCAGTCTTGTGAATCATATTTTGATGCCTGTTATCAGCCTTATTGCAGGAAAAAAGAGTTTTGAAGACATTAAAACCGTGTTAACACCAGCAAATGAAACACTGGGTATTACTGAAAATGCGATATACTGGGGATTATTTATTCAAAATGTTATTGACTTCTTAATTATTGCTTTCGTGATCTTTATCATCATTCGCGCATTTGCAAGAATGTCTGATCTCGCAGAAAAAGCGAAAGCTAAATTAAATGAAGAAGAACTCTTAGCACAGAAAGAAGCTGAACGCATTAAACAAGAGGAAGAAGCTAAGAAACCTAAGCCACCTACAGTTGAAGAATTATTAACAGATATTAAAGTTTTACTCGAAAAACAACAAAAAGCATAAAAAAAAGGAAAAGGGCAAGAAAAGACTTGCCCTTTTATATAGAGGATTACCCAATGGGGGGGAATTGTGCAATCCTCATACTAACTTAAAGATGATATCATCTCTAAGAAGTACACGTGTACAGATAAATCATTGGTGAGTTCTGGATGGAATGCTGTTGCAAGCATGTTTTTTTCTCTTGCAGCAACCCATCTTCCGTCAACCGTCGATAGTATGGTGACATTTTCACCCTTCTTGGTTATATAAGGCGCTCGAATAAATGTCATAGGAATCTTTTGGTTATTGAAGGGTGCTTCTGTTAAGAAACTTGATAATTGTCTACCATAACCATTTCTTTCAACTGTGATGTGCATCAAACCGATATGTTTTTTATCTTCATGTTCAATGGTTTCAGCTAATAAAATCATACCAGCACATGTTCCAAAAACAGGTAAACCATCATGAATGAGACGCTTTAGATCATTCATCATATCAAGATCGTTTAATAGTTTTCCCATCGCTGTAGATTCGCCACCGGGTAAAATTATACCATCCATTGGTCTATTTAAGTCAACTTTATTTCTAATTTGAAAGTTTTTTACATGTAAACGATCAAGCATGGCTTGATGTTCAATGAATGCGCCTTGCACTGCCAAGATGCCAATGACCATGGTTATTTGCCTCTTTCAGCCATTAACAATTGAATCTCTTGTTCGTTGATACCAACCATCGCTTCGCCTAGATCCTCGGAGATTTCAGCTAAGATTTTCGGATCTTGATAATTTGTGACAGCTTTAACAATGGCTTCAGCACGTTTTTGTGGGTTTCCTGACTTAAAGATACCTGAACCAACAAACACACCTTCAGCACCGAGTTGCATCATGAGTGCTGCATCTGCAGGAGTTGCTATACCACCAGCAGCAAAGTTGACAACGGGTAACTTACCATGTTGGTGTACATACTTAATCAAATCGAGTGAGACGCCTAAATCTTTCTGCAAAACATAGAGTTCATCTTCACGAAGCGATTGAATTCTTCTGATTTCTTTTTGAATTTCTCGCATATGTCTAACGGCTTGAATGACATCACCAGTACCTGGTTCACCTTTGGTACGAATCATCGATGCGCCTTCAGCAATTCTTCTTAACGCTTCACCTAAATTTTTAGCACCACATACAAAAGGCACTTTAAATGTTGTTTTATCGATATGATGAAGATCATCTGCAGGAGATAAGACTTCACTTTCATCGATATAATCAATTTCAATAGCTTCTAAGATTTGTGCTTCAACGAAATGACCGATGCGCACCTTAGCCATAACAGGAATAGATACAGCTTTTTGGATTTCTTTGATCATTTTAGGGTCGCTCATACGAGAAACACCACCAGCAGCTCTAATGTCGGCAGGAATACGTTCTAACGCCATCACGGCAACCGCACCAGCGGCCTCAGCAATTCTTGCTTGTTCAGGTGTGGAGACATCCATGATGACACCACCTTTAAGCATTTGAGCAAGCTCTTTATTCAAACGATAACGTTCATTTTCAATCATTTTATGACACTTCCTTGTTGTTGATGTAATTTCATTGTATACTTATAACTGGTATAGATAAATATTCAGATAAAGAAAAAATAAGCATACCAGATGGTGGTAACATGAAAAAAGCACTCTATGTCGAAGTTTATGAACAATTTAAACGACTTATCTTAGAACAAACCTTCAAAGAACATCAAAAATTACCTTCAAAAAGAAAACTTGCTGAATCTTTAAAGGTTTCTCCTTTAACCGTAGAAGCTGCCTATCAACAGTTGATTGCAGAAGGTTATGTCTATGCAGTAGAGAAAAAAGGGTATTATGTGTCTAAACAGATTGAGTTTCTAGTTCAATTACCACATGATGTTAGTATAGAGATTAAACATGAAAAAAATGAGAAAACGTATCGCTATCAATTTGAAACCAATGTTGTTGATACCAATATGTTTCCGAATGCCACATGGGCAAAGCTATCTCGTGAAGTGATATCAGAAAACCATCATGAAATGCTTAATGTCACACCGCCACAAGGATTAGAAGAACTTCGTATTGAAATTGCTAAGTATTTAGAAATCTATCGTGGCATGCATGTGACACCTGATCGTATCGTGATTGGATCAGGTAGCACATCCATGATCAGCATGATCATAGAAATGCTTGGGAGATATCGGAATTATGGCATTGAAAAACCTGGATTTACCCGCATTGAACAAATCTTTCTTGCACAAAATACACATCTTGAATATATATCGGTTGATGATCAAGGTCTATCGGTTGATGTCTTAAAGAAGAAACATATCCAAGCTGTTCATGTCACGCCATCTCACCAATACCCCTTAGGTATTGTTATGCCTATTTCAAGACGTATTGAACTTCTTAACTGGGCGATGGAACACAAAACTTATATTATTGAAGATGATTATGATTCAGAATTTAGATTTCAAGGGAAACCTATTCCTGCCTTACACAGCTTAGATCAAAATGATCGCGTTATCTATATGAACACATTTTCTAAAAGTCTTGCTCCATCATTTCGTATGAGTTACATGGTTATACCACAGCATTTGATGGGAATTTATCAACACATGTCATCTTATCATGGTTGTACTGTTCCAACATTTGAACAATACGTCCTTTATAAATTTATGAATGGTGGTTTCTTTGAAAGACACATTAATCGGATGCGCAATCATTATCGTGAGAAACTTGAACTCATCAGACAACTTATATCACCTTATCCTTGGATTAAACTGCATGGTGATGAAGCAGGATTGCATTTCCTAATGGAAATCATGACAGGTGATACCATCAGTCATATTAAAACAAAATTAGAGAAATTTAAAATACATGCTGTCATAATCGAAGATCAGCATATTGTTAATCATCCTTGTTTACTAATTGGGTATTCGGGTATAGAAATGAAGGATATCAAACACGCATTTACAAATTTGATTCAGACATTAAAACCATAATGTGTATCCATAAAAAAACAGTGGAAATTCCCACTATTTTTTTAGATTCATATGTTTCATTTTTCGTTTAAAGCGTTTCATGGTAAACCCAAATTTTTCAACAAGAGATCTCTTTAATGTTTTAAAGAAATCACTGAACACAATCCATAAAATATAGATCACTAAAGCATACTGAATCACATGAATAAGCGGTGCTTCTAATCGGTAATATGTTACGGGATCAAAGAGTAACATAATAAGTGCACCCATCCATAAAAGGTTAATCAATGTTTTCATAAGAAAAGGAATCCTAATATGGAGAATATAATGACATAGACGATGTTGATCCGCATGGTCTTTTTAATATGAAACTTGATTTCTTGTGGAATACTAAGCTTTCGCTTTTTCCGAATGATTAAAACGGTCATCCATGTGATGTTCATCACCAACCAAAATCCAGATAAACTAAACAATATCCATCCCATCATGATGACATACCTCCAAAGATCCGTCTGTAAAGGTTTAATAACCAATCGAGAGCGTTATTTAGAAACTGAAGGATATCTTCATAATGAATAAAGTTTTTAATCTGATCTAATTTTTCTTGGAACTGAATCAAACTTAAGAAATCTGTGATGCTTGTTAATGGTTGTGTGTTCACTAAATAGATGAGACCGATTAATCCTAGTGAAAGAAAGAGGTAGTTAAGTAACCGATTAAAAAATAAATAATTAAACGTAAAACCTCGTTTGTGTTCTTTAATAAACTGTCTGACGTGATCGTGATCATACTTATCTGATTTATAGCAGTAAGGACAACCAATCAGTTGTCTTGGATAATCGTGATACTCAGACACTCTACATTTCGTTAAGTTATGCTGCAAACGCCATAATGTATAGCGCCATGACTTACCACTGGGTCGTTTGACTTTGGTGATATCTTTAACGATTAACGACTTTTTCATCTGTTTTTGATAAAAGTTAGGAAATAATTCAATCGGTTTACCCTTGTCGTCAATTTCTACGCCAGCAGCTGACTTCTTATGAATAAAAATATTCTTTTCAACAAAATAACTTACAGGTTTTGATGAGAGTCTATGGGTTGCCTTAAAGGGGTGAATGTCTTGAATGAGGGTATGAATAATCACCGCTAGGTGAAAACGAATGGTTTGTTTACTAGCAAGATCATATGTGATATCTTTCGGATCTTCTTCAACAATGTCTTCGATGATCTCATCAATGTCAAGTTTTGCATGTGATTTCTCAAATTCAAAGGATACAGCTGGTGTTTCAGGTTTGAAATCTAGTTCTTTCTCAACCTTAGGAACAACCTTTTTGACTTTAGGTTCTAAGGGTGAACGAATGAGTTCAAGATCTTTTTGTCGCTGTTCTTCAAGGATGCGTTTCTTTTCGGCTTCAATCCGCTTTTGTTCATCCTCAAGTTTTTTAAGGTGTGCTTGATAAGCTAACATGTGATAGTATTCTTGAGGTAAATATTCCTCTCTTTGAAACGCCATGGGAGGAAATGATTGATCTTTCGTACCTAAAAGCGTGATATCAGGAAGATAGGGTTTTAAGTTAAGATCAATATAGATTTCTGAAAGTTCAATAGGAATACGATTTTTCTCAAGTGTAGCAAAAAGTTTTGAAATTTCTTTTGCGATGATGACTTTCGTTTTCTCGGTGACCTTGAGATGACCAACACGATTACCTTTGAGAAGTTGTGTTAAACGAACAAGATGAGGGACGTGACGTACGGTATATCCAATCACGTGATCATCTTTTTTAATGAGTGATGTGGGAAATAAGAAGTTAGTCTTTAACTTATTTGGATATTTTTCTTGATAGATTAATTCAATGCGTTCGCCAAGTTTATATTTATCAAGCATCTTAGGATCGAAGAAGTAGGCGAGTTGTCTACCTTTCTTGAGTGAATACATCGTACCTAAAATTGTTTCATTATAAATATTATTCTCGTCAACGGTAATTGGTTTTTTATCGGTATCATAGGTGATATATTTTTTAGAAATCGACTTAAAGTAGTCAACTAAATAATCATAGTCTTTCGTTTGTTCACGTGAACAGATCGGACATTTTTGGAAATGAGATGGATAAAAATGCGTTTTATCCTTTTTACATTTTTTAAGTGATTCTTTTAAGACTTTAAGTTCTTTCACCCATTCTTCGGTTGTCGGACGGTCTTGATCACTTAACGCATGCTTAGCAAATGAACGATTAAATAACTCTTGTAAGTTTTTAGGAAGGAATGCATAAGGCATCGCATTCTTAGGTGGAATGATGTTCGTTGATGGGTAGTTGTATGGAAAGATCTCTTTTTCCATGGTGTAATTAATGGCATTACCATCAAACCCTAAAACACCTTTGATGCGTGCTGAAAAAGGATGGACACCAAACATCAAAATTTGGAATATGAGAATCGCTAATCCATAGTTATCATGATTAGGAAGTCGTTTGACTTCATAAGATGATTTCTTTTTTGCTTCAATGACTTCTGGTGCAGTGTAGTCTGGTGTGAATACTTTGCAGTGGAATAGTTTTTGACCATCTTGAAATTGAAATGAATCTGTGTCTACGACACCGATTTCAAATCCAGGATATACAAAGAAGTCACTGGTGTTAATATCACCGATAATGGTGTCGTTTTGATGTAAGAATCCCATCACTTTAGCTAAGTTAATCGCAATAACGACACGATCATAATAGGTGATATGTGGGAATTTAGCTTTTTGTAAACCAGGGGTTATGACGTGCGATAATTGGTTTTTAGCTTGTACACGACGCATTAAATAACCTTGGAACCTGTTATACTCATCATAGACAACATAACTTGGCCAAGCAATAATCGTTAATCCGTTATAATCTAAAAGACCAGGTTTCTTCTTCACCATGGCTTTAATTTTAACTTCAATGTCTGGCATGCGTTCTAACGCACGCTCACTATAGATTTTAACTAAGACATTAGGATTTTTAGCAAGCTTAAAGACGGAACCTTCACCACCGCTTCCGATTGGT
>CAZETB010000066.1:0-6448 GCA_964514865.1 uncultured Mariniplasma sp.
AGCTTGATGTCACATAGGGATATGTGCCATGGTCTAAGCATAGCAAGACACCTTGTGCGCCTTCAAAGAGTATTTTTTTATCCTGTTCAATCAGTTGGTTTAAATGAACTGATGTATCTTTAACATAGGGTTTCATCAATTCGGCATATGCTTTGTATTCTTGATAGATAACATCAGCATTTAATGGTTCATGCTGATAAGCTTCTAGTTCTATATTTTTTTGTTCAATGACGGTTTTTAATTCGTGGTAAAAACGTTCTGGATGAATAAATGTTGACATACGAATACCAATACGTGCTGCTTTATCAGTATACGCTGGACCAATACCTTTATGGGTTGTTCCAATTTTTTCATCACCTTTTCTTAATTCAGATGCTTTATCTAATTCAGGGTGATAGGGCAAGACGATATGTGCACGATCAGAGATGGACAAATGAAACGTGTTTGTTAATTTTGATATTTCTTCATGAAATGCTTTGGGATTAATGACCATCCCATTGGCCATCACATTTTCAATCTTCGGATTAAGAATCCCTGATGGTAAGAGATGTAGACTGTGTTTTTGGTGATCAAAAACAACGGTATGTCCTGCGTTATTCCCACCTTGATATCTGACGACGACATCAGCTTTCTGTGCGAGATAATCCGTGATTTTTCCTTTTCCTTCGTCACCCCATTGGGTACCAACGACAACGATACGTTTCATGATAATCCTCCTTCAAAAAGCATGCAATAAATGAAAAAGTGGCGATACGCCATAATGATTTTATCATAGGGTTTGACGATAGTCAATTCATGAAAGGACTTAAACAAGATGAAAAAATCATGTAAAAATGATAGGCCGCGAACTTGTTAAACCATCAGCATTTCAGTATAATAGGTTCAAAGGTGAATAAAAATATGAAAATACTCTTCTGTAGTGGTGAAGCTTACCCCTACTCCAAATCTGGTGGTTTAGCAGATGTTGCTGCTGCGCTACCCAAAGCATTAATGAAATTAGGTCATGATGTAACCATCATCACCCCTTTTTATCAACAGATTAAACCTCATTTAGGTAAGATGACATTTTTAGGTGAACGCATGATCACGATGGGCGTTTATGAAAAAAAGGCATCTTACTACCAAATCGTGCATGATGGTGTACCTTATATCTTTGTAGATAACGAAGATTTATACAATCGTGTTCGCTATTATGGCTATGAAGATGATGCGATGCGTTTCACATTTTTTAACTTTGCTATTTTCGAATACATGATTTTAACAGGAAACTACGTGGATATCATCCATGCCAACGACTGGCAAACAGGTCTCATTCCATTCTTCTTAGATGTTAAATATCGTAGCTTAAATGATTCATTTAAGAACATGAAGACATTACTATCCATTCACAATCTCGAAAAACAAGGATCTTACCCATTAGAAACCGAGAAACTCTTTAACTCAAAGAACTTTACCTACATCCATATGGACCGTGTCAATTTCTTGAAATGTGGCATCATGCGTGCCAATGGCATCAATACCGTATCTGAAAACTACCGTAATGAAATCTTAACACGCTTCTACGGATTTACACTTGATGGCCCCCTCAAAGCACGTCAAATGGATCTTTATGGTATCTTAAATGGGCTTGACCAAGATGTCTATGATCCAAGAAAATCTAACATCTACCAAAACTATGATGAAACATCCTTTGTTGAAGGCAAAAAGAAAAACAAGATGGAGAACTTAAAAGAACTTCACCTTGTCCAAGATGACAATCTACCCTTAATATCATTCATCCATCGTTTTGCTAGACAAAAAGGTATCGATATTTTAATGCCTGTCATTGAAGAACTTATTCAGGAAAAGAGATTCCAATTTATCGTTTTAGGATATGGCGATGCACTCTATGAACAGTTCTTCTCTGAATTAGCTAAAAAATATCCTGATCATGTTTATTATGAAAATGGATTCAATAATGAACTATCTCAAAAAGTATATGCTGCATCTGATTTATTCTTACTACCATCACTTTTTGAACCCTGTGGTTTAAACCAAATGATCGCTATGCGCTATGGTGCACTGCCTATTGTAAGAGAAACTGGGGGATTAAAAGATACAGTCACACCTTACAATAAATTCACAGGTGTTGGCGTCGGATTTGCATTTAAGAACTATGATGCGAATGAACTAAAAGATGCTATGCTTGAAGCCATTCAATTATATCATGATGATCAAGAAGCTTGGCAAAACCTTATTCATCAAGCGATGCATGTCAACCACAGCTTACCTAAAATGGCTAAAAAGTATGTTGAACTTTACGAAAAACTTATTAAACAATCATAAAACCCGCAGATTTGCGGGTTTTCATCTTATAATTGCTTAATTTTTTCTACAAGATCTGGATCAAAAGTCTTGGATCTGATCATTGCGATTTCTTCTTTATATGGTGGTTTTTGTTCAATATAAGGTGTTTCTAGAATTTTTGGAATATCTAAGAAATCCTTGTGATATACAACACGCATAAGTGCATCAAATCCTAAATATCCAAATCCAAAGTTTTCATGACGGTCTTTAGCAGCACCTTTGACATTTTTGGTGTCATTTACGTGGAATACTGAAATCTTTGATTTACCAACAACTTCATCAAAATGCTTGATGACACCATCAAAATCATCTTTGACATCATATCCCGCATCATGGGTATGGCATGTATCAAAACACACTGAAACACGCGATTGATCATGAATTAAATCAATAATCCCTTTGAGCTCTTCAAATGTTTTACCCACTTCATTACCTTTTCCAGCCATGGTTTCTAAAGCTATCTTTACTGGAATATTTGGTGTGTTTTCAATAACTTGATTAACACCTTCAGCAATCCACTTGATGGCTTGTTCGCGGTCTCCACCAACCGCTGAACCTGGATGTAAAACGATTTGTTTAACATGCATATGGTTGGTTCTTTTAACTTCTTCTGTTAAAAAATCAATAGCGAATTCTCTTTTGGTTGGATCAGGATTAGCAAGATTAATAATATAAGGGGCATGAACGATAACATCATCAAAAGATAATCCTTTTTCATTCATAAGTTTAACAGCTTCCTTAATCTTTAAATCTTCTATTTTCTTTCTGATGGTATTTTGAGGTGCTCCTGTATAGACCATGAATGCGTTAGCTTCATAGCTTAAGGCTTCTTCAACAGAACCTAAGTACATCAAGTCACCCGACATGGATACATGACTACCGATTTTGATTGACATATTGTTTTTTCCTCATTTCTTGCTTAATTTTTTTGATTTGTTTCGCTCTTTTCTTCTTGTAACCTGGTGTTACTTTGGTTGCTTTTTTAACTTTCTTAATGGCATTAATTTCTTCTTCAGATACAACTTTCTTTTTAACTTCAACCTTAACTAAACCTTTGGATGATAGTTGGTAATTCTGAAAAAAGATGCCTTTTTCTTTAAGTTTTTCTATTTTTCTGTGATCATCAACGGTCATGAATGTGATGACTTCACCTGTATCATTCATACGACCAGTACGACCACTTCTGTGCATATAAAATTCTAAGAAGTGAGGTAGATCATAGTGAATCACGTGAGATATTTTAAAATCAAGTCCACGAGCTGCTAAATCTGATGTCACAACATATTGATATTTTAATGCCAAGATATCCTCAATCAGTTTTGTTCTCTTTTTGACTCCCATGGAGGCATTAAGATTACACACACTGATATTTTTTTCTAATAGTGCTTGATAGACAAGATCTTGATTTTCCTTTTTAGATACAAATATGAATCCTAAATAAGGATTGATATATTCAAGAAGTTCACTTAAAGCTTCTAAACGATCACGATGTTTAATATTGATCAGTTTATACGTGATCTTAAGATCATGCTCTTTCGATGTGTCAATCAAATCATAAGATCCAAAATAGGTCTTAATAAAAGGTGTCATACTTTGATTAAGTGTTGCTGAGAATAACAAATACTTCGCTTTTTCCATAGCCGGTAACATCTGGTCAATCATCGATAAGAATGCTTCATCAAACATCATATCTGCTTCATCAAAGACAACATATTTTGCTTGATGAATGCGTAACAATCTGGATTCATTGACATACTCAACAATTTGTTGAGGTGTTGCGATAACGATTTGTGGCTGATATTTTTTTAACCACTCTTGTTCTCTCATCTTATTGGTTCCACCATAATACGTTTTAACAATAAAGCGATCATCAGCTTCCATCAGCATTTTATGAACTTGAAGAACTAATTCATTGGTTGGTACAATGATTAAAGCTTGAACGACCATCTGGTTTAAATCGATAGCAGCTAAGATTGGTAAAAGGTATGCATGTGTTTTTCCTGTGCCTGTTGGAGCTAAACCAACTAAGTGCTTTGGACTGTTAAACGCATTAAAAACACCCTTTTGAATCGGTGTAATTTCGTGATACTTCAATTTTGATAACATTTCCTTAACGGTCATTTTCTCACCCGAAAAGATTATACCATACAAGCAAAAAAAATGACAAAATGAACACCTTTAGGGTAACATTAAGTATAATAGGAAGTGGTGAGACTATGAACGTAATCGATTTAACCCCAAGAGGCTATTGCCATGGTGTTTTAAATGCTTTAGCAATCGTCAAAAAAGTGATCAAAACTGAAAGTTATCCAAGACCTATTTATATCTTAGGTCAAATCGTCCATAACCAGAAGATTACAGATGCTTTTAATCGTTATGGTGTGATCAGTTTAGATCAAAAAGGAAAAACAAGAGCAGAAATGCTTGAAGATATTCATGAAGGTACAGTGATTTTTACTGCACATGGTGTCTCTGATGATGTGATAGCACGTGCAAAAGAAAAAGGTTTAGTCACAATGAATGCAACATGTCGTGATGTTATTAAAGTCCATAAGATTGTTAAAGAAAAGTTAAGTGAAGGTTATAAAGTCATCTATATTGGACACAGAAACCATCCCGAACCTGAAGCCATCTTGGCTATTTCTAAGGATATCTATTTTGTTGAAGATGAAAAAGATGCCCTTCTTCTACCTCAATCATTAAATGATGAAAAAGTTTTTGTGACTAATCAGACGACTTTATCTTCTTATGATATTGAATCGGTTAGAAACATTATTGAAACGAGATTTCCTCATTATGTGTTTGATAATGAAATCTGTCACGCGACTACAGTGAGACAGGATGCTGTGAAACAACAAGGCCAGGTTGACTTAATGCTCGTTGTAGGGGATAAGATGAGTTCTAACTCGAATAAACTTGCAGCCGTTGGTAAAAAGGCTAAAAACATCCCCTCCCATTTAATTGGAGGTGTTGAAGATATCGATTTAAACTGGTTAAAAGATATCGAAAGTGTTTCAGTCACCTCAGGTGCATCAACACCAACAGTTGTCACTGAAGAGGTTATTCTATTCTTGAAACAGTATGATAAAAATGACCCCACAACGTGGGATCATCAGTCAGCATTAACATTTGAGGACATTTTATGATGTCCTTTTCTTTTCATATGTATGATAAAGTCTTTCTTCACGTTTTGTAAACTCTTGATACGTGAATAAATTATAATCGATTTTTAAATCTTTCTTCTGCATCACAGCATTCATGAATACACCGACAAGTCTTAAGGCTTCACCATGATAGTTTTCTTCAAAGAGTTGTTCGACAGCATCATAAAATGAATTATAACTATCCGTATGCTCAGAAAATGACGTACTGCGGTTGATGGTATCAAAGTTTTCATCGCGTAAACGAATACCTACGGTTTTAGCAACCAGTTCTTCTTTAATCAGCCGTTCATGGGTGTGTTCTAAAATTTCTGTGATCACTTTAAAGATAGCATCTCTGTTATCCATCGCATAATTTAAGGTTGTTTCATTCGAGATGGATTTAGGTATCGCATAACGTTTAGGATCAATCACATCAGATGAATGTCCCAATATATGGTCTAAATAAGAACGATAAGATGGTTCACTCATAATGGTTAAGATTTTTTCTTGATTTTCTTTTTTTGTAAAATCACCAATGGTATGAATGCCGATAGCTTCTAATCTGGGATATGTCTTTTTACCAATACCAAAACAATCTGATATAGGAAGAGGGAAAAGTTTAGCGACAATATCACTTTTTCGAAGTACGGTGATACCTAGTGGTTTTTGCATATCAGAAGCCATCTTTGCTAAGAAAAGTGTCGATGCAATCCCAATTGAACATGGAAGTCCATGTGTCTTGAGTAAACCTTCTTGAATTTCTTTAGCAATCTCTAATGGATGTTTGGTTTTTGATGCTTCTGTCATATCAACATAAGCTTCATCAATAGATCCTTCCAAAACAACAGACGAATACGTCTTTAAATATTGGAAAAAGAGATGTGAATACTTTTGATATAAGGAAAACTGTAAAGGCACAATAATCAGTTTCGGATAAATCCGAAAAGCCTCATTAATAC
>CAZETB010000067.1:0-6084 GCA_964514865.1 uncultured Mariniplasma sp.
ATCAGAAAGAGTTACTGTTCAAAAGCCCCTCTATCCAATCTCAAAATTATCGTATCAATCTGATCTAGAACTTTTTGAGAAATATCATGTCAAAAGAATCAGTTACCAGATGTTAAAAACAGGATCTTTAGAAAAAACAAGTGAAAAAATCATGAAGTAAAAAAATAAGCAACCTTGTGGGGTTGCTTTATTTTTCATAAATGGTGATGCGCTTAATACCATACACTTTATCTTTGATCTTAGTCAATGAACCAATTTCATCAGGTAAAATCAGATCTCGCTTTGATTCACACACAACACGAGCTCCTAAGTTCATCACGTGATCTAATGTTTGAATGGTATCGACATAGACATCCATCTTATAAGGTGGGTCTAAAAAGATGAGATCAAAGTGCGTGTCGCCAATTCTTTTTAAGAATTGTTCATACGATAATAGAAAAAGTAATCCTTTTTTCTCTTCTTTGATCAGTTTGAGATTTGATCCAATGGTTTGAATAGCTTGTGGTTCTTTATCGACAAAATATACTTTTTCAGCACCGCGAGATATGGCTTCAATACCATAAGAACCGGCACCTGCAAAAAGATCTAAAACGATACCTTCACAGGTGTTTTCGAGCATATTAAAGACGGCAACTTTAACCATATCTGCAGTTTCTCTTGTTGTCTCTTTCATCACACGATTGAGTTTTCTACCACGATATATACCGCCTACAATTCTCATGATTGAACGCTGTAACCAGCCTTTTTGACAGATGCAGTCACTTTTTCAAGATCAGCATCTTTCTTAAAATTAACACTCTTGTCTTTAAGATCGACGGTAGCTTGCACACCATCGATCAATAATTGTTTTTGAATCTTCATCACGCAATGATTGCATGACATATCTGGTACGATAACTTTCATGATTTATTCCTCCGTTTGATATTTGAATTTAAATAGTTTTAATGATAAAGCATTTAACACAACCATGATACTTGAAAATCCCATACCGATGCCGGCTAAAGAAGGATTAAGTAAACCAATGGCTGCGAGTGGTATCATAATGATATTATAACTGAAAGCCCACAAAAAGTTTAAGTAAATATTTTTGAGTGTTGCAAGCGATAAATCGATGGCTTTAATGACTAACCCCAAATCAACATGCATCAAGGTGACATCCGATGTATCAATGGCGATATCTGAACCACTGCCTACGGCAAAGCCAACATCAGCCATCTTTAAAGCTGGGGCATCATTGATACCATCACCAACGAATGCGACCACTTTGCCTTCTTGTTGGATCATATGAATCTTCTCAGCTTTTTCATGTGGTAAGACGTTATAGAAAATGTGATCAATACCAAGTTGTGATGCGATATACTTCGCTGTCAATTCCTGATCACCTGTGATCATGTAAGGTGTTATACCACGCTTTTTAAGTTCTTCGATGACTGATTTTGCTGATGATTTTAAAGGATCTTCAACGGCTAACATGTGTGAGATCACACCATCAATTGCTGTGAAAAAGACGGTTTTACCTTGCATTAAGTAAGGTGTATCATCAAAGTCTTTGACCTCGATTTTTAATGATGTCATGAGTTGTTTAGATCCAACATAGACCAATTTACCATCAACAACACCTTTAATCCCTTGACCAAGTAAGACTTCAAAGTCTTTTACATCTAGGAAATCCCCCTCAAATGCATCAATAATCGCTTTTGATATAGGATGATTAGAGTGTTTTTCTAAAGAAGCTGCATAGATAAACTCATTCTTGTTACCAATGATCTCAGATAATTCAGGATGACCTTCGGTCAGAGTTCCTGTTTTATCAAAAGCAATGGCATTAATCTTGTTGGCGATTTCAAAGAATTCGCCACCCTTATAAAGGATACCTTCCTTAAAGGCAATGCCCGAACCCACAGAAATTGATGTGGGAGTAGCTAAGCCTAACGCACATGGACAACTGATGACTAAGACTGCAATAGCTGGTGCAATTGCAACGCTTAAAGGCTGACCACCTTCAACAAATAACATCCAAACAACTAGCGTCAGTATTGATATGACAACAACGATTGGTACGAATAGCTTAGCGATGTGATCAGCGATGCGTTGTGCTTTAGGTTTGATAAGTGCTGTATCTTCAACTGTTTGAATAATACGTGATAAAACGGTATCTGATCCGACGGCAGTGACTTCAATTTCAAGCGTGTTTACCGTATTCATGGTAGAACCGATGACTTTATCACCCACATGTTTAAATGCAGGCATGGGTTCACCGGTAATCATCGCTTCATCAAGATATGATTCACCTTTTTGAATCACACCATCAAGAGGTACTTTCTCGTTAGCTAAGACGACAATGATATCACCTTTTTTAACCTGATCAAGTGGCATCATCACTTCTGTTTTACCTTTTTTAACACGTGCTTCTTTCGCACCTAAACTGATTAAGGCTTGCAGAGCATCTGAAGTTTTCTCTTTGACACGGTTTTCAAAGAAATTGCCGATTAAAACCATGAAGATAATGACAGCGGTCGTCTCAAAGTAGAGATCTGCCATCATGTGTGATGCATCATGACGAAGTGTTTCGATGATACTGTAGATATAAGATGCGGATGTACCGATGACAACTAAAACATCCATGCCTAAGCTCTTACCCTTGATTTGATGATATGCAGAAGCGAAAAATCTTCTACCCACATAAAAGAGGATGGGGGTTGCGATTGCCCACTGTACATAACCATTCATTAAGATCTCGGGTACAGGAACTGGTAATCCTAAATGAGCAAACATGGTCCATAAGAGTGGTGCTGTTAGTATTGCAGCTAAAACTAAATCGATAATATCTTTCTTTTTAGCTTTTAGTTGTTCTTCATTATTAAAAATAGGATAATAACCAATGATGCGTAAATGATCACCTAATTGGTTTTCATCGTATTTATTTTCATCATAATTGAAAATGACTTTTTTGGATGTGACTAAAACATCTGCAGTCACATCGTCTAATCCTTCAAAATAGGATTCAATTGATTTGGCACACTGTGCACACGTGATATTGCTAACTTTGATTGTTTTTCTCATAGTTTATCCTTTCATGAGCTGATACGCATGACTGATCATATGTCTAATCTCTTGATCAAGAAGATGATAATAGACCATTTTACCTTCTTTATGGCTTCTGACAATGTTGTATTTTTTTAAATAGGACATTTGATGTGAAACCGCACTTTTGGAAACACCCAATAACGAGGCTAAATCACATACACATAGTTTATGATCTTTGATAGCTTCAAGTATTTTCAAGCGTGAAGGATCATTGAATATTTTAAAGAGTTCAGCCATTTGGCTGAATTCATCATCTTGATAAAAGTTTTTTCTAACTTGATCAAGTGTTTCTTGGTGAAAGATTTGACACTGACAGTTATCACCACATGGTTTCATAGAAACTCCTTTCAGTTGAGTAATCGCTCAACTATATGATAACTTTTTTTTAATCTAATTGCAAATAAAAAACACACCGAAGTGTGTTATTTAGATAAGATCTGATCTGCAGCTTGTCGGTCAAGCTTTCTTAGTACAGCAACCATCAGTTTAACGGTATTTTCATAATCATCATAGTGAATGATTGATGTATGCGAGTGCATGTAACGTGTTGGAATACCAATCGAGAGTGATGCAGCGCCTTGATGTGCTAAATGCATGTGTCCAGCGTCTGTTCTACCACCCGTAATGAAAGCTTCTTGATAAGGAATATTTTCTTCCTTAGCAACATCAATCACAAACTTTCTTAATGCCTGATTAGGTACTAAACCTGCATCATACAGTAAGATTTGTGGTCCTTTTCCTAATGATTGCTCATTTGCATCGCCACCAGGAACATCATTAGCAAGCCCTGTATCAACTGCGATAGCAATCTCAGGTGCTACCGCATAACTTGATGTTTTAGCTCCTCTTAAACCGACTTCTTCTTGAACGGTGAAGGTTGCGAATAACTGATTGCTTAGTTCGCCTTCTAGTCTCTTTAAGACTTCAATGACAACAGCACTGCCAATACGGTTATCCCATGCCTTACCTAATAAGTATTTATCATTACCTAAAACTTCAAATGTGCCTCTTGGGACAACCATGTTACCTGGTTCAACACCAAGTTTTTCAGCTTCTTCCTTAGAGGATACACCTAAATCTAAATACATGGTTTGGATATCTATAGCAACATTTCTTTTATCTGCTGGAATGATGTGAGGTGGCTTAACGCCTGTGACCCCTAATACAATTCCTTTTTTTGTATGAATTTCCCAAACTTGAGCAAGCATGACTTGAGAAAACCAGCCACCCAATGTTTGAAATTTAACAAACCCTTCTTTGGTGATCTGTGTCACGAGTAAACCGACTTCATCCATATGACCTGCGATCATGACTCTTGGACCTTGATGTCCTTTTTGACCAATCACAGAACCTAAGTTATCATAGGTTAACTCATCAACAAAAGGTTTAATCTCATGTGATATGAGTTCACTCACTTTTTTTTCGTTTCCAGGTACACCTGCAACAAGCGATAATTTTTTAAGTAATTCGTATTCTTTTTTCATTCGTCTACCTACCTTTATCTCGTCAACATTATAGCATGATTTTAGGCAAAATAAAAGCCTAGAAAGCTGTGAGAACGAGTTACGTTCTAAATATTGATGTCGACTTGTCAATGCTTCGAGATTACCAAAAAGGTACACACCCACACTGTTAGACATCCCTTCAATACTTTTGGGTTCCACGGCTGCTTCCTAGGTTCACTTTCACTATATCACTACTAAGTTATCTTGTCAAGTATAAAGAAAGCGCTAACATCGTCTCATGTTAGCGCGTCATTCCTACGGAATGTTAATAATAGACTGAGACTCTGACGAAATGACCATGATGAATGAGCAAACTCAGTAAAACTTCTCTAATTTTTGCTTCAATCATGTAATCGACATTAATACTCGGAAGATCGACTCTCACGGTGAGATAGCCTTCATCACTTAAGTCATCAAGTTTTGTCACGGTATATTCACTTTCAAAAGCTTCCAATTCTTCGTCTAATTCAAAGTAGACAATCAAACTGATAATGACTTTGGACTTAATGTCTAATTCTTTTAAGAGTCCCGCTAAACTTTGAGCACGTGCAATGATGTATTCAGGACGATGGAAAAATGTTTTTTCATACATTTCTTTATTAGGATCTTCATTGACCTCTGCAGGTACTGACATTTTAAATTTTGCTTCTAAGTAAATTTTAAAATGTTCAGCACGTTTCATTTGGTTGTGATGAAAATCTGCGTAAATATGAACGGTATCTTTACTTGCTGTATAAGCTGTAATGATAAATTTAAACCAGTTCGCATACATCAAGATATCCTTTAAATGACGATTAAACCTGTTTAAATCGACTTTGATGATGTAATGTCCCGAAAGCGTAAACGATTCATTATAAACTAAAGGTTCAAATAACGCATTTGCAAACACTTCCATCTGTAAATCTGGATCATAATAATGATAACTATCATAGACGACACGCTGATAAAATTTGATGAGTTCAACAATCGAGACAATGATACCGATTAAAAGTAACGATCCTGCAAGAGAGTAACGCCATTCTTCAGGAAAATCAGAAATAAAGACCAAATAGATAATCGGTGGAAATAAACCAATCACAAGCGTTCTAAAGGTTGATGTGAATCCTTTCTTAAAGAGCATCCACGCTAAGACAAAGAGCATCGTCACATTATAGAACACGAAGAAATTAAACCATGAGAAATTGTCAAGTGAATTGGCAATGTTGTTGAGACTGTGAATGAAAAGAAAAATCCCTAAGGTCACTAATGCAAGCATGACAATCTGTCTTGAATGTAAGTACCAACGTTTTGTGTAAAGCTTTCTTGCTTGAGGAAGATGATAAAAGTTTTTCATCTCCTTTTGATAATTAAAGAAAGGCCAATAAGATCCTCTCAAACTGAAACGAATCGGCAACACGTCTTCATCTTTCATTTTATGTGTTAAATAATCTTCAAATGAAGATAATGGATTTAACACAAAGAGTAATGTGCCAATAATGATAAAGGGTAAATG
>CAZETB010000068.1:0-5855 GCA_964514865.1 uncultured Mariniplasma sp.
GTCGGAAGATCCGGAACTAAAGGATAGAAAAAAGGAGGAAAGACATGAAAAGAATGGTTTCATTGGTATTAGTTCTAGCAGGTATATTTGGCTTATCAGCCTGTGTTCAAGTTAGAAATACCGCACCACGTTTAGTGGGAGTGCAAAATGAAGTAACCATCACTTACGGTGATGCATATAATCCACTCACAGGCATCACTGCTGAGGATGATGCAGATGGTGATTTAACCAGTAGCATTGAACTCGAAGGATGGAATGCAGCATGGTTAGAAGATCCAAGAGGTGGACAATACAGTTATTCTGTTTATGTTGAAGACGCAGGCGGACTATTTGCTCGTCAACAAGTCACATTCATTGTTAACGGTAACGTGCCACAAACTGTTTCATTACTTTATGTTCAAGAAGCTCAAACATACTACATTGGTTCAAGAACATTTGATCCACTTCGTGGTGTTAAAGCAATTGACACATTTAATGGTACTGAAAATCCTGAAGATTTAACAGATCAAATCGAAGTCATCGATTTACCAAGCTTATCTCGTCCAGGACGTTTCGTTTATCAAATTCGTGTTGAAAATCAGTGGGGTGCATCTGCAACCAAGTCAATTTCATTAACCGTTAAACCAGCTGTTACTAACATTCCTAGCACATTAACAACAGAACCTATTGAAATTACCTTATGGCATTCAAACGGTTCAACTATTGAAGGTGCAATGAATTTATACGCAACAGAATTTAAGGAACTTTATCCAAACATCACTGTTAACATCGTTAAGAACGGTGAAAATTATGACGCATTACGTCAAAATACCGTATCAGCGATTAAAGGTGGTACATTACCTAACATCGTTCAAGGTTATCCAGACCATGTTGCTGAATACATTACTAATAATGCCGTTATTTCAGTAAATCCATACATTGATCACCCAGTTTGGGGATTTGATCCAACGGTTGCTGATGATACATTCGAAGATATTCTTTGGAAGTATCGTAACGAAAACAGCCAATATACAGCTGATGGTGAATATTATTCATTACCATTCAATAAATCAACTGAAGTTATGATTTATAACACTGACGCTGTTGATGCGTTAATCGCTGCTGGCAAATTGACTGAATTCCCAGAAACATGGCAAGACTTATTTGCAGTATCTGCAGAATTTGAAGCAATCGCTCCAGGTTTCATCGATTCATATGGTGCTAAATTAGGATTAACTGCAGCAGAGATTCAAACAGCTAAAGATCAATTCGTTCCTTATTCTTATGACTCAGAAGAAAATGCATTCATCACACTCATTCGTCAATGGGGTGGTGCGTATACGACAATCGACTCTGAAAGAAAAGGTGTTGCTCTTTATAATTCAGACGAAGCAATCGCTATGTTAACTTATTTCAACACACATAGAAATGAATTAACATTACCAGCTAACTGGCTATCTGATTACGCTTCTGATATTTTCAAGAAGGGTCAAACGTTTATGACCATCGGTTCTACAGGTGGCGCTTACTATAATACACCTGCTGTAATCAATGGCGAATACCTCTTTAACTTTGAAGTTGCACCTATTCCTTATAATAAGGATATGCCTCAATATCAAACAGCTATTCAACAAGGTACTAACCTTTCATTAACTAATACTGGTACTGATCAAGAAAAATTAGCATCATGGTTATTCTTAAAGTTCTTAAACAGTAAAGATGTTCAACGTGACTTCACGTTAAAGACAGGTTATCAACCTACACGTTCATCTGTATATGATACAGTTGAGTACCAAACATTTATGAGCGGTTTTGCTCAAGATGGTACAACACCACTCGTTGGTGAAGATCTCATGAGATCAAAAGCAGCTCGCGCTGCAGCACAACAAGCTGATATTCTTTTCTTTGACCAAGCATTTGTTGGTTCATCAGCAATCCGTGAAGCCGTAGGCTTAACATTCAAACGTATTATTTTACCAACCGAATCAGATACCATTGCAAATGCATTAGCATACGCTGTATCTGAAGCTAGACGTTTATTGGGAGACGACAACGTTTCTTAAAAATAAAAAAAATAATATTTATATAGGAGGATTTAGATGAGAAAGACACGCGTACTACTCTTAGTACTAGTAGCATTATTTGTCGGCTTTCTAACAGCATGTACATCGACTGAAGATTTACTTAATGCTGCTAAAGACGAACTCGTTGCTAACTACGATGCAACCATCGCAAGCGAAACTTATCAGGTTACTGGTAACTTGACACTTGTGACTGAAATCGCTGACGCAACAGTTAGCTGGACATCAAGCAATACTGCGATTATCACAAACGCTGGTGTTGTTACACGCCCAGAAACAGATACACAGGTAACTCTTACTGCAACACTCAACATTGATGGTGAAACGATTACACACCAATTTAGAGTCACTGTTAAAGCTGTTGAAGTTACAGTAGCTCAAAAGTTAGATGCTGCTAAAGCTTTACTTGTTACTAACTATGCAAGCACCATCGGTGATGACGAATACGTTGTTACTGCTGACCTTACATTAGTTACAACAATCGGTGAAGCAACAGTTAGCTGGGCATCATCTGATGAAGCGATCATCACAACTGCTGGTGTTGTTACAGTTCCTGCATTCTCAGTAGGCGACCAAACAGTTACATTAACTGCTACACTTACTATTAGCGGACAAACAACAACTCAAATTTTCTACGCATTCGTAGAAGCAGCTGCTGAAACAGTCACAGAACGTTTAGACCGTGCATTAGCATTTGCTACAACATTCCCAGCCGTTGAAGGTATCACAGGCGCTGAAGATTGGATTGAATTCCCAACATCAATTGAATTTGAAGGTACAACATACACTGTATCTTGGGTTTCTAACAAGCCAAACTTCTTAGCAGTTGACGGTACAGTCACACGTCCAGCGGTTAACACACCTAATGAAACAGTCATTATGACTGCAACCATTACTGAAGGTACTGTTACACGTTCTATGGAAAAAGAATTTGTTGTATTCGCAATTGAATCAAGTAAGTTATTAGATTCTATCGCTGAAGTTTATTCAGAAGAAGCTGGTACATACGTTAAGTTTGAAGGCGTTACTGTTATCGGTAAGATGTCTGCAGGTTTCTTCATTAGCGATGGCACAACAATGCTTTACATTTATGACTCATCTACACTTTATGATGATGTTGAAATCGGTTCAGTTTATGATATCGAAGGTGTTTATGGTTTATACTACAGTGCACCTCAATTAGCTAATGATGCATCACGTCCATTAACAGCAGTTGCATCTGATGCTACACCAGCATCACTCAATGGTACTCCATCAACTGTGTCTGCAGCAATCGCTACGAAGCCAACACCATCTGGTGCAAACCTCATGGTTTATAACTACTTAGCAATCTCAGGTAAAGTTATGGTTGATAACCAAGAAACAGTTGACGTAGGTCGTTATAACACATTCTTAGTAGATACAACATTTACTGGTACACAAGTTATTAAAGAATTAGCATCAGGTAAAGCTGTTGCTTATAATACACCAGCAATCGTTGTTTACTATCAATCTATGAATAAGTCAGCTGTTGAAGCTTTAGACGGTAAAGAAGTAACTATCAACGTTCTACTTTACGGTTGGAGAACAGACAGAAACATTTGGTACGCTGTATATCTAGGCGATGGCACTGATATTAATGCTACATTTGATACTGATGAAGAAGCAGTTGCAACAGTTAAGGAAAGCTTAGCAATGCCATCATCTATCATTGATCCAACTACTTTGAATCTTCTTGATGCTCAGCATGGTACAACGATTACTTGGACATCATCTAATGAACAAGTGATTGATCCAGCAACTGGTGTTGTTACACCTATTGATGGTCAACAAGTCACAGTTACTTTAACAGCTACTATTGAAAAGGGTACAGTAGTTGATACTAAAGTATTTACGATTAAGGTAGGCGAATTACCAATATCTACAGTTGCACAAGTTGTTGCAGCAGCTAATGCTGTTAAACTTCGTGTACAAGGTATTATGGTAGTTGGCGATATGAATAGAACATACTTTGTTCATGATGAAACAGGAGCTTTAACAGTTTATAGCACCGATTCAACATTGTTAAGTTCTATGAAAGCTAACTTAGGTAAACAAGTAGACATTATTGGTGAAAAGAATCAATACGGTGAATTTGTTCCTGAATCAGTAGTTGTTTTAGGAAATGCCGTTGACAGTGCTGTAAAAGCATCTATCGATGGAGTAGCATTCACTGTTGCAGAATTAACTCCTTATCGCGGCAAACTAATTAGCGCAACAGGTTTATTTGTTAAATCAAACACTACAGATACTTATGGTAATGTATTAGTTGAATTGACAAACCTTGATGGCGAAGTCATTAAAGTATATTACACAGACTACGCAGATTTAGATATAGCAATCGTTAACCATCTTGCAGGATTTGCTGTTGGATCAGTTGTCAACCTAGTTGATATTCCAATGGGTTGGTATAGCAATGCTCCAAGACTATATTACACAGCAACTTCACAAGTCGTTGCAGGCACATTAACTGACAATCATAAAGTCGTTTTAGATGCAGCAGCTATCGTTGTTCCAAGTGCAGTTACTGAAGCATCTACATTAACATTGCCAGTTACAGGTACAAACGGCTCAGCAATCGCTTGGACATCTAGCAATGTTTTAATCGATGCAGCTACTGGCGCAGTTACTTTACCAGCATCAGGTCAAGAAACAGTTACTTTAACAGCTACAGTTACATTAAACTCAGCTGAAAAAGTTGTTACATTTGATGTGTTAGTAGGTGTCGCTGAAACAGGTACTGAATTAACTACTACACTATTAGGAAGTAGTTTATCAACAGCTGTAGGAACAACTTCAAATACTCCAGTTCCAGATGGAACAGCAAACGGCGCTCTTGATTATGCTACTGGATTAGGACTTGATACATCAATTTTCGATGTTGAATTTGTCAAGAATTCTGCAAATGCATGGGCTATTAACAATGGTGTTTTAAGAGGTTATTACAATGCAGCTGGTAGTGGTGAAGTCAAAGTATCCACAGCATCAGGTTATGTTATTACCAGTATTACCATTAATATTAAAGGTGCTAACGCAACTGGCGACAACTCACTTTTAGTTAACGGAACTGCATATGCATTCACTATTGCTGATAAAGCTTTGAGCCAAGTAGCAATTTCTGTTGAAAACATTAATTTAGCGCTTGTAAGCATTCAATGTAATCATGCTAATAGAATGTATATTGAAAGTATCGTTATCAATTACAGTACAGTAGAATAAGTTTAATTTAAGTATCAAAAGTTTTAATTCAACGAAGGGTTCAACAAAACCCTTCGTTTTTCTTTTCCGTTTTTATTCATATAAGCGGATATTGTTAGCTCCACGACAAATGTCATTGTTTGTTAAGAATGAGAGATTATTACCCCTTTTATCTTTTAAGATAACGCTTGTTATGTTATAATGATATTTGCCACTTACGAAAGGAGATTAGCTATGAGAAAATTAATCCCTATACTCTTCTTACTGCTATTCATGACCGCGTGTCAAAAAGATATTTTATTACCTGACTTATCAGGTAAAACTGAAACAGAGGCTATTCAAGTGATTGAAGATCTTGGATTAGTACCTGTTGTTCAATATGAAACCGATGTAACAGTTACTCACGGGCAATTTGCTCGTTATGAAATTGGATTTGTTGCTGGTAAAAAAGTAGAAAAAGGTGCTGAAATTACACTATACATTGCTAGAAACGGTGTAATTCTACCTGATCTAGCTGGCAAAACTGAAACAGAAGTTGTTACTGCACTTGATGCACTTGATGTCGATTATCAAATCGCA
>CAZETB010000069.1:0-5744 GCA_964514865.1 uncultured Mariniplasma sp.
CGCGGTAGAAACTTGACCTCCACATCAGGTCGATTATACGATACATTGAATACGAGATTATTATAGCAAGCAAAATCTTTGATGTAAAGATGGGAAATGATGTAAGCGTTTACTGAAGATTTGTTTCATATTGTTTCATGATTGGGTAGGTGTGGGTGATGGTTTACGCTTAACAATCATCATTGACAGTTTGATGAGCAGTGTACTTAATGCTACACCACTCGCTAAAGCGAGTAAGAACGTAGACCATGAAGGTGTCCATAAAAGAATGAAGATACCACCATGTGGTGCAGGTAGTGTTGTTTGTAGCATAGCAACCATAAAAGCACCAAACATACTTCCGATGATCATCGGTATATGAATAACTTTTTTATATATTTTCACAAAGGGGACTGCACCTTCAGAGATAAACGATAATCCCATCAAGAGTGTCTGTTTACGCTGTTTAATTTCGAGTTCAGAAAAATCACGTTGAAAAATCATTAAAGATAGTGCAATCGCTAAGGGTGGCGTCATACCAGCGACCATGACGGCTGCCATCATGATGGAATCGTGTACATGAACAACAGAGATTAAACCGATCAAAAAAGCTATTTTATTGATGGGTCCTCCAAGATCAAAGGCCATGAGTGCTCCTAAAATAAGACACGTGATGATTAAGGCTATACCTGAAAGATCTGTCATGGCATCAATCAGCCATAATGAAAAGGGACTCATAATAAAATTAACGCCTAGCATGATAATGCTCGTCAATAAAACGCCCAACAATGGGAAGATTAACATGGGCTTTAAGCTTGTCATTGATTTAGGCCATTTAGAAAAAAGCCATTTGATGATTTCAATGGTATAACCTGCAGCAAAACCTCCTAGAATAGCTCCTAAAAAATAAGACTCTCCCGTATAAGCAAGTGCACCTGCAATAATCCCTGGTGCAATCCCTGGACGATCAGCAATCGAATAAGCAATATAACAAGCTAAGATAGGATACGTGTATTCTAATAAGCGTAATCCTGTATCATGTAGATATGGAAATTGATCACTAAAAAGACCGTAGGTTGTCATGGCAATCAAAAGACCCCCAGCAACAACCAAGGGGAGTGTATAGGATAAACTATTCATGATATGCTTATATAGATTAAAACGTTCTTTCATGTTTATTCCTCTTGATGGGTATAGATTTTCACATGACCATCAAGTAATGATTGAATGAGTGGATACGCTTCTTGAATCCCCTTTTGAATCGATACATTAATGAGTGGTTTCCCATGAAATCTTTTTTTATCAATGTAAATATCTGAAGCAATGATAACACCAATGCTTTCGGATATATTTTTTTCTGTCAGTTTGTTTTCAACCCCAATGGCACCATGTGTTTCACACATGATGTTAACACCTAATGACTTTCCTGCATTTTCAAGCATTTCAGCTGCCATGTAGGTATGTGCAATACCTGTGGGGCATGCAGTGACACATACAATTTTTTTCATAGGTCCTCCTAGTTCATCGTATGAAGTAACTGAAGTGCTTCATCAATGGATGACACATCACGAAGGGATGTTCTGAAATTTTCATGCATCAGTTTTCTTGATAGCATAGCTAATACTTTGAGATGTGCGTTAGTACCATCTTCTGGCATGGCAATCATAAAGAAAAGATGTGCATCTTTCCCATCCATGGCATCAAAGGGGATGCCTTCAACACTCCGTGCAAAAACGACCGAAGGAATGATGACGTGAGATGATTTAGCATGAGGTATAGCAATACCGAAACCAATACCTGTTGACGTGATGGATTCACGTTCATAGATATCTTTTAGAAAACCATCTAAATCATCAATTTTATGATGCTTAAAAAGTGCTTCAGCGAGATGTTGAATCGCTTCTTCTTTGGTATCTGCATCAAAATCTAATAATACATTCTCTTCTTTAATTAAATCTTCAATGTGCATGTTATAGTTCCTCTATGATGACTTTCGTTTGATATTTTTGAATGTCTTTATGTGTTGCTAGAGTTCCTGAAAATACGGTAGCGGATGCACAAGCAACCGCTTCAATGAAGCTTAGTTTAGGATCTTGTGTTAGTTGGTACATCGCAACAAATCCTGCAACCATGGAGTCTCCTGCACCAATTGTTGATATCGCATGACCTTCAATAGGATGTGCTAAGTATGCTTTTTCATTATTTAAGTAGAGAGCGCCTTGCTGACCTAATGAAATCATTAGATGTTCAACACCTCGATAAATGAGTTGTCTTCCATAAAAGATGATTTCATCGATTTCGGTTAAGTCCATCAATAAATAGTCATTAAGTTCTTTTAAATTGGGTTTCATTAAAAACGGTTTGTGATCAATGAATTGATGAAACATATCACCTGGTGTATCCATAATAAATGGTATTTCTTTTTCTTGACACAGTTGAGCAATTTGTTGAAATGCATCATGTTGACCAGAGGGTGGTGAACCACCAATAATGAGTAAGTCATCTTTTGTCATATGTTTAACATAATCTATAATCATCTCAAATGTTTGATCACTCACCCTAGGACCTTCATGATTGATCTCTGTTTCATGATCAACTGTCATTTTGATATTGATACGGGTATCACCATCAATCCATAATGGTTTTAAATCGAGATCATAATCATCTTTCATACGCTTCAGTAGGTATTCACCGGTAAAGCCACCTAAGATGGTAATAGGGATGGAGGGTATGCCAAGATTCTTAAGAACAGCAGAAACATTGATACCTTTTCCACCTGGATAGAGCGAGGCTTTTTTAAACCGATTGAGTTGATTAAGTTCAAAACGATCTACCTTGATTTTATAATCAATTGCTGGATTGAGAGTCATTGTATAAATCATGTCCATGATCACCCCTATAGTCTTATTGTAACGGATTTCTGGTGAAATGACCATAAATCATGCGTACAAAAAGAAAAAGGTGTGTTGACACACCTTTATGCGATCGTTTTTCTTTTAAAATTACCAAACACGTTTTTAACAGGTCTTGTTACAATAAACGCATTAGGATCTACCGATTTAACTAAACCTACCAGTGCATGTAGTTCATAAGATGAAATAACAACGTAGATTAATGTCTTCTCATGATGCGAGTATGCTCCTTCTACACGCATGAGTGTCACACCCCGATAAACCTTATGCAAGATCTCATCAACTAACGCTTGCGGCACACTCGTGATAATATCGACTGATAAAAACTGATATGATGTATGCATACGATCTGTTAAAATCGTTGTAACAATGATTCTAATGACGGTATAAGATGCGATAACACCACCAGAAATGATTTCACCTGAGGGACTTAATTTACCACCAACGATCAAACCACCGGCAATCGCAATCGCCACATTCATTATCATCGATATAAAACCAACCGATTTACCTTTTCTAAGTGAAACAAATTGAGCGATGATATCAAGACCACCTGTTGAAGTTCCAAAACGAAGGGCTGCACCACCACCAATACCGATGAGTAGTCCACCAAAAACAGCTGCAGCAAACGCATCACCACGTTCGTTCAAACCCATATTAATGACGGGTAACCATGACAAAATAAAAGCTTGTAATAAAATAGAAATAATGGAATGAATCGTAAATCTGTGAGATACTCCAAACCAGCCTAATAATAAAATTGGAATATTCAGCACAATAATAAAGATACCTAAGAAATGTGGCCCAAAATCAATACCAAACCATACAAAGAAGGCATCTCTAACGAGCTGTCCTAAACCAGGTATACCACCTGTATAAAGTGGTACAACAGATGCTTCTAGAAACCACGAAACGCCAATACCATAAACAATGGTTGAGAGAATCACAGCAACTAACCTTTCAACTTCTGGTAAGATGTGCTGTTTCATCTGATCAGATTGAAAGAATGTTTTGATGTTATTCATGTTGATCGTTTAAAATCTCTTCGAGTTTCTTATTTAAATCATAACGCTCGAATAAGACTTCAGCTTTACCTAAAGTTTGTTCCTTAAACGCTCCAAAGGTATCAAGTGACTCAAAGGAAAGATCAGTTACACCAATTTGTTTACAAATACGTTTTGATGTTTCTGGAATAAAGGGTTGTAATAAGATCGCTACATAGCGAATGGTTTCTAATAAATGATAGAGTACATGATCTAAAACATCTTGTTTTTCAGGATTCTTGAATAATGCCCATGGTTCAGAAACATCGATGTACTTATTGGCAAAACGTGCTAGTTTAACAATTTCTTCTAACGCATCAGCAACCTTTAGTTCATCCATATAAGCTCTCATAGCTGGTAAAACAGCAAGAGCTTTTTCTTGAAGTGATAATTCAAAAGGTTCATCAAGGATGACTTTTTTAATCACACCTTCTCTGTATTTATGTGCCATACCAATCGTACGGTTAACTAAATTACCAATCGTATTTGCTAAATCTGAATTATTTCTTTCGATTAAGAGTTCATAAGTGATGTTTCCATCAGCAGCAAAAGGAATTTCATGTAACACGTAATAACGGACTGGATCAACACCAAAATAGTTTACTAAATCATCGGTATACATTGTGTTACCGACTGATTTACTCATCTTTGATTTATTAACCAATACCCAGGGATGTCCAAATACTTGTTTAGGTAACTCTAAACCTAAAGCCATTAAAATAATCGGCCAGTAAATGGTATGAAATCTTAAAATATCTTTACCGATCAGATGAACATCTGCTGGCCAATATTTTTTATACGCTTCTGTTAAAGGTTGATCGGGGTGATAATCAAGTCCTGTAATATAGTTAGATAGCGCATCGATCCATACATAGACGACATGTCCTGGATCAAATTCAACCGGAATGCCCCATTTAAATGACGTTCTTGATACAGATAAATCAGGAAGTGGTTCCTTGAGGAAATTTTGAATCATTTCATTTCGACGAGATTCAGGTTCAATAAATTCAGGGTGTTCTTCTATATGTTTTAATAGACGTTCTTGATAAGGTGCTAACTTTAAGAAATAAGCAGCTTCTTTTGTCCAAACTGGAATATCACCATTTGGGCACTTACCATCAACGATATCTTTTTCTAAAATGAAAGCTTCTTCGCTAACGGAATACCATCCTTCATATTCACCTAAATAGATATCACCTTGATCGTATAACTTCTTAAAAATCGCTTGAACGGACTTAACATGTCTTTCATCTGTGGTACGCACGAATTGATCATAAGAAACCCCTACTTTATCATAGATGCGTTTGATCTCTTCGGAGATATGATCCACATAAGCTTGAGGAGATAACTCATTTAAAGTTGCTTTACCTTCAATCTTTTGCCCGTGTTCATCGGTACCTGTTTGAAAAAAGACGTCATAACCATCAAGACGCTTAAAGCGAACAATACTATCTGCCAAGATTGCTTCATAGACATTACCAATATGGGGAATTGCTGAAGCATAAGCAATGGCTGTTGTTAAATAAAATTTTTTCTTTTCCATGATAAAACCTCCTAAAAATACATAAACGCCATCCTTAAATAACTCTAAGGACGACGTTAATCGCGGTACCACCTTAGTTCTGATTGCTCAGCACTCTAAATCCTTAACGCGGATGGGACGTTTTAGCCTACCTATCGGCTAAAAGGCTCGAAAACCATGTTCATCACTGCCTTGGATCGCTTGCACCAACCGCGAACTCTCTAAACGAAGGTCATTGACTACTCTTTTTCTCATTGCCTATTACATACATATTATACAGTTTGTTTT
>CAZETB010000070.1:0-5652 GCA_964514865.1 uncultured Mariniplasma sp.
AATCGATTTGATTATCTTGTTTATTATAGACACAAACGAGTTCTGAAGTTGCTACATAGAATTCTTTAACTCCAACAAAATCATCAATAAAACTGTATGCCCATATTTCATATGATGTTTCAACGAATCTAAATAAGATGCGTGCATTACTTCCTGTACCAACCACTTTAAGTTTTAACATGAGAGGTTGATCTCCAATAGATCCAAATGTATTCAAGATGAGTGATCCAAAGGATTTTCCATCCTGAAGTTTTGTTACTTGAAGAACTGTTTCATCTTCATATGTAGACACACTGGCTGTTATATCAGATCCACCTGAATGCTTTGTATAAGAACTCATATCATCATAGTCAAGAAGGTTTATATTCATATTGTATTCATCTGTTCGAAATGGGCTCATAACAAAACCGTCTTTGTTGTATACATTCAAGTAAGGCGCTTTGCCAAAACCATAACGAATGTTCATAGGATTATCTACTTTACTTGATTCAAGGATCACTGCGTTACCTTGAATTTGAGCAGTTGCATCATAGTATTTGCCATCTGAACCTGCTAATTCAAAACCTCTGATCGTTTCATTTGCATATAATCCTTCACTATAAAGGAATGAAACGATGACTTGATTGCCATCCACTACATGATCCTGATAAATTGGACCTTGAGGTAGATAATCTTTACCATAAATCGTTGATAAAACAGACTTTGTGATACGATCTGCAATATAACGTTTTTCATTTGGGTGAATGTTGTTAGGATTTCCATCATCAGCGGTTGCTATCAGATAAACATTTTCATTGTCTAATGACGCTAAATATTGTGCTTCTCTGAGATATGAAAAGTCTGGTTCTTGACCTTCAGGAGTACCATAAATTGGAAGCTGAATCACATAAAAAGGCAAATCTTCATTTTCAAAGACATTACGCCAATTAGCAAAGAAATCTGCGAGAAGCCCCCTATACTGAACAGCTTTAAGTGAATTGTTTTCTCCTTGATACCAAACAACACCTTTAAATCTCGTATATCTAAAGGGATGAATCATCGCGTTATAATGTTCATTTTTTGTCTGAATTGAACCATCATAGTAATCTTTACTCATCCAGTTGACGATGTTCGTATCACCTTGAGCAGCATAGACAATGCCGATTGGAATTTCTTCATCTTTTAGTGCTTCAGATAGCATGGAACCAAACATGAAACCTAGACCAGAATAAAGGAGATAACCTTGGTCAGCATCAGTAATTTTAAACCACTTACCATTTTTAATGGTATCTAATGGTTGACTTGATGTGTATGTGTCTTGTGAGAAATAGCGAACAAGATTTGTCTTTGAATGATCAATATCTTCCTCAAGATAATCAGAACCTCTGAGCGGCCACTGCATATTTGATTGACCAGAGACTAAATAAACGTCACCAATCAAAATATCTTTCACTTCATATCTTCTCTTTGTAGATATTTCTATAAACATGGATTGTGGTTCACTGTTCATATCCATGGGACTGAGTTCAACACTGTAGGTACCATCTTGACCTGTCACTGCATATTTTGTCTGATTATTGAGTGTGACACTAACCAAAATATGACTTGCTGTTCTTCCTCTCACGATGAATGGTTCATTTCGTTGAACAACCATACCATGCTGAATTGGATCTGAAACTGTGATTGCAGTTGTTCTTGGTTCAAACTGCACACCACCTTTTTCACCATATGTCACATAATTATTAATTACAGATAAACCAGTTTGATTACCTTTCACTTTAAGTTGATAAGCAGTACCAGACATTAACATAAAATCGAGTTGTAATTGATTCTTATCAACATCCTCATCATAAATGGTGTTATGATACTCGTCATGCAATGTCACATGAAAAGATGTATCATTCATTGGATTGGTCCATGTGAAGATGGTGTTCACAGCGATTTTGTCTTCAATCTTTCCAAGTGCTTCTAGTTGAATCATATCTTCACTCCCGTTATCTTTAATAAATGTTTGATTATCACTATACAGTGATGTAATCAAGGTATCTCCTTCATGGTATATCGCTTGAATTTTCAATGTGTAATTTCCACTTGATAATGTTATAGCATTTAAGTCAAAACCACTTGATACATCTTGTTTATATACCTCTTGATCAAAGGCATCCAAGACAACAAGTTCGTAACGCGTTGCGTTCTTAACCTCGTCAAAATACAATATGTTGTTTTCGATACGAAGATTCTCAGGTGCTGCTATTTCTAGAACCTGTTCTTGACAACCCATGAATATAACCAAAGAAAACAATACCATCAAACAAATAAATAACTTTTTCTTCATTTTTTTCTCCCATGTTGTAACTTTATCGATTACTTTACTTAATTATAGCATGTAAATATCCGTCTAGCAAGAGACATTTTCATTATTCAACTGATAGTAACAAACAAATATATAAAAGCTTATAGATAAGAAATAATCTCCTTCTTAAGAGGGGACAACAAGACTAGTATCATGATTAATTTGTTAGTATGAGAAATCTGATTTTTGTAGTAAAAATATATTTCTCCTTATTCCAATATTCCTTGAAGTTTTTTTATAATTTGAAGACTATTTCACATTTTTTCTTAATATAATAACGAATAAAGTTAATTTTACGTGTATATTAACACTAACTCATCTCATTTTTTTAGATTATAAAAAAAGTTTGATACATCTGCATCAAACCCTAAAATTAAATCTGTGTGATGCTACCTATTTTGATACAAATTAGCACCCTATCAAAATTATTAGCACCCCTATGTTTTTTTTAGCACCCTTGACCTGATTATGTGCATCTCAGAAAAAGCTACGGACTCTTGACATATGCAGAGAGCATTACGTGTATCCTCTATTTATATAAACTCTACCAAATTTGTCCTTACCATTTGCGTTTGTGTTCGGTTATATCATAACCAAAATTATAACCATGCTTTTTGGATGCTGTATCAATAAATGTACATATGACTTCTCTTTCATCCGTCTCTATTAAACAATGATCTGTGTAATCATTTATTTGATTTATACTTTCTACTAATTCCTCAACAAGTTCTAAATATTTTTCTTCATTCTTTTGATTCGCAACTTTGTTTAAAAATGAATAAAACGCTTTTGATAAAACTGGAATTGCCTTCCTTACAGCTTTGTTATATGAACCCAACTCTTTTTGAACATGTTTGATATTTTTTATCATACTCTCAATATCATCGTTAATCTCTTGTTCTTTGATTATTCTTATGGTTGGTAAATTCTTTCTAACAGGTACTTTAAACTCTTCTCCAATCACAGTGTCATCAATAGTTAATATTCTTGCCACATCATAAGCTATCCCTAATCCTTCAATTCTAAGGACACCTTTGTACTTAGGTTCTTCTTTAAGCACATTCCCTTGCATATCTAAAAACTTACACCCAATCTCAAATCCTATATTCATTTCTTTTTCTTCTTTTGTCAATGGAACATTCGTGATAATTTTAGCATATCCAGAATTGAAAAAATATCTTGTTTGTAGAAATGGTTTCAGTAATAAGTTATCTAAATCTAATGAGTAATCCGGTAAAGAAGGAGAATCACTAACATCTCTATAAAGCACAACAACAAATTCACTCTGCAATTTATTATAGTTATCAAAGAGTTCAGTATTTGTCGAGATAACCTTTCCATATATATACTTTCCTTGAACTACTTGAACAACAAAAATGTCCCCTTCTTTAGGAGTAGCTTCAACTTTTTCAAAAAAATGACAGAAATCATACAACTCTAAACTTTGATTTATTTGATCCAAACTCTTTTTCTTATACTCCGATAATCCTTCTACCGAGTTAATATTCTTTGGTAGAATTACATGGTACCCTGTCCAAAGATTCATATAAAACCCCTCCCTACATATCATTTTTTTAATTTTGATATATGTAATATTAGAGAATATTCTTTCCTTTGATATGTGATTAATGTAATCATTTCCAATTATTTTGAATTGGTTCATTGTCCATATTGCTCATCATATGACGTACTTTGACTTATCAAATTATGATGAACGGATAACACTATTGGTAGTAATACTGTTTTTAAATAACATATTTTCTAAAATCCTTAAGGTTATTATACATTTATATAAGCCAAATTTCTATACTAGTAAAGGTAATCGTGTAAAAGGTAGGGTAATCGTGTAAATTGTTAGGTAATCGTTAGAAGGTTGGATGACAATTAAAATACAGACCAGAAAAGTCCCAGTTTTTGACTCAAAATAGTGATTCAGAAATTGGCAGATAGGGAGAAAATGCCCTTTCTGCATGAAAAAAAGGTCTGATACAATTGTATCAAACCTATGCTTTCAATATGTGTTAGGGCGACTATTTTGATACAATTTCGTACCCCTTCAAAAAAATTAGTACCCCTGCAATTTTTTTCGTATCTTTATGCGTTTTTAACACTTAAAGGACAAAGTAACAAATAACCAAACTTGATAAATTGGAATTTTGCTGTTCATACTATAGTGTTTTTTTCATAATTTTATACAACGTTAAAGTCCCAACTATAATTAAACAAATACCAATAAAACCCAAAACTATTAAAATAGTATCCAAATATCCATTAATAAAATACTGTTCATGTTTCAAAAAGTCGTTATAAACTAATCTGTATTGAATTATCGAATAAACCAATCCGGCTAATCCTAACACAATTAACATTAAATATAATTTTTTTTCATGCTTCTCATCTCCTTACATATTAAAAGTTATCGCTTTACCAATAGTATCTTATTTCCCGATATATTTTTCATTTAAAATCAATTCCAACATATTATCATGTTGACAATATAATACGTGATTTTTATTCAAATAAATACAATTACCTAGCCTTGATGTATCAACACAATTAAATACTTTCCCTAGTTTTTTAGGAGAAAAAACAATTATTTGCTTTTTTTCAATAGTTGAACTATAAACTCCATATTGCCAGATATAATCTGAGTATTGAAAAGTTAGATTCTTGCGAAAGAAAGAACATAATATAATATTTTCATTTGTAAACAATAAATAATCTAATATACGAAAATAATATATAAATAATATAAATACTAATATAAGAATAATTGAAAGTGAAGCAATACCAATCCAACGCAATACTTCATTGTAAGCATCACGATAGATAAAATAATATGCTATTGTAAACATAACACCCAAACATGGTAAAGTCATTCTATTTGAAAACGAATGCAAAGAATACTTTAATTTTTTATTCATATCAATACCTCTATAAACTACCATTTGTTGTAGAGCGATAAATTACAATTTATCATTCAATTAATTATATCCTAAATTAATGCAAATTTATAGATTATATAAGAAAATAATTTTGAACATATATCATTTATTCATGCTTATATCTTTGTTTTGCGTTTTCTTGAACCTTTCGTGTTTTAGTAGGGTCTTTCGTGTTTTTGTTGAAGCTAAAATGAGAAAAAGCCTAGTCAAAGTATCTTGATCAACACTCACTAGGCCTTAATATTTCGTGCAGATAGGGGAATTTTCCCTTTCTGCATATAAAAAAAGGTATGAAAACATTGTATCATACCCGTTGTGCTAATATGGCTTTGATTACCTATTTTGATACAAATACGCACCCCTAGTAGAAATCAC
>CAZETB010000071.1:0-5613 GCA_964514865.1 uncultured Mariniplasma sp.
ACATAGTTTGGCTTTTATACCATCCGGTAATCTCACTCCATTCCTGCGCCCACTTCTCGGCAAACTCTCTGATTGCTTGTTCGCTGTTAGTCATGGCTCAAACCTCCTCCCTGCATGGTTCCAGTGCAATTTTCTGCTTATTGATATATTGATGGATATCCCATGCGTTTACAGGCGAGACCTGTAACATGGAAGCCCAGTGCCTTGCAATTTCTTCTGTCACCGGGTTGATTGCGTAAATGGCTCCTGAGCCCAAAAAGCGAGTAAATGTTGGATGCTCATTTGTTTCGGGCACATCAACTCTAAGCATATTAGTGCCAGCGATGTTTTGTTCGGTACATTTTCCGGCAATCTGATTGTGTCCAAACAATTCAATAATTGCCCATGCTTCAAATTTTGTTTCTTCTGTCATCATTTATCTATGTTTTAAGGGCGATACACACCATCGCCAGAGTTTAATGCTTCTTGTATGCTGTTGGGCAAGCCTTTGTGCCTGCATTTCTTACACTTCTCCTCCACCATCTTATCGGCTATCCGCTGGGCGTGGAGGGTGGCAAACTCATACATGGCTCTAAGTGCATTTTTCTTTGACCAATTCTGCCAAGGATAATCATACAAATGTCTGTCAAGTATCTCCTCTGCACCCTCGGCGGGAAGGAGGGAAAATAATTCGTCAAGGTCAGCGGACAATTCTTCATCTGTGAATCCGTGTCCCATACTCGCACCCCATTTTTCAATAAATTCTTCTCTTGTCATCTCTTTAGGTTTTATTTTTGATTTAAGACATTCTAACCATGTATGGCTATATACACCCGCTCCTCGTCAGATAGTTTGTAATGCGGGTCCTTTGACACGTTTACGGCCCTTTCTGCTGGCAATCTGTCA
Organism: uncultured Mariniplasma sp.; assembly: GCA_964514865.1. Taxonomy (GTDB): domain Bacteria; phylum Bacillota_I; class Bacilli_A; order Acholeplasmatales; family Acholeplasmataceae; genus Peloplasma. The sequence continues at coordinate 886 of CAZETB010000071.1, forward strand.
AACGGCAGCGTCAGATAATCTATGTCGTCCTCTATTTCCCATATCAGTTCGGCGAAGTGCCGGTCAGAATATATCAGCCCCTTTACTATCTTGACAGAATTACGAATAGTGTTTCGGTCAAAGGGACTGTCCGGATTGATATGTTGACCTATCGTGGTCCTGTCTGCTATTGTATATTTCTCAAGCAGGTAGGCATATACCTGGCGAGGTATAAGAAATTCACGCATCCTTTTCCTTGCCATAAATGCTTCGACATTTATTCCAAATGCCTCGGCAATTCTTTCTTTTAGCGTCTTAGCTGTCATGACACGATCATTTTAATCATTGCCAGCCATCCATAGAAGCACATAGCACTAACAGTGAACAGCAACACAAAGAAGCCTATCACCGTAATTGTCGCCCGCCGGTCCGCCCTGCGTACCTCGGCAAGCCTTTGTTGTAGTTCAGTCATAATAGCTTGTTATTGTTAATGGGTCTAATTCTGTTTTAAATTCGCCTATCCTGGTCATGCTGTCATTGTGAGCAAAGAACTCGGTACCAACGCTGCCATTACGATGCTTGGCAATAATGATCTCACCTATACCGTCAGAGGGGTAATTACGCCCGTCAACCGTTACCTCACGCTCACCGTAATAAGCGGCACGGTACAGCATTAACACTATATCCGCATCCTGCTCTATGGCTCCTGATTCCCGCAGGTCTGACAACATAGGCCGCTTTGATGACCGCTGTTCTACCTGCCTGTTGAGCTGGGATAGAACTATCACCGGTACACTGAGGTCACGGGCCATAAGTTTTAACCCCCGGCTGATCTCTGATAGTTCACCGTCACGGGTTTTGTTTTTATCCTGCCGGGTTTTCATGAGTTGGATGTAATCAACGATAACCATATCACACCGTCCCTCTTTCTTCCGTGCCGTAGCAAATGCCTCTATCTCCGTCAGCCCTATTGATCCCCGGTCATTGATGATTATATTCATGCCCTTCAAACTCTCGGCGGCATCATAAACCCTCTGCCGTTCGGCCTCGTCTATCTTACCAAGTTTATACCGTGTGGCATCAACACCCGATAAGCCTACTATCAGCCTGTCCATTATCCTCTCCCGTGCCATCTCAAGACTGAACATGATAACAGATTTACCTTCCTTAACTGCACTCATGACACAGGCAAGGGCAAAGGCCGTTTTCCCCATAGAGGGACGGGCGGCAAGAATAACCAGGTCTGACGGCTGCCATCCTCCGGTGTTGGTTGTCAAAGCCGGAAGTGGCGTGTCTATGCCCGGATTCTTGCCTATAACCCGCTCCTCAAGGGCCACCAGTGACTTGTTTACTGTCTTGGCTGTGGAATAATCCTCAACACCGGCAAGCCTTCCCTCGGCCGCCTCTATCTCTGTTGACAGGAAACCTATAATTTCCTCGGTGCTGTCCATTGATAGTAACTGAGGCGCACCCGCCTGAAACCGCCTAACACTTCCCTCCTCAATGAGAATAGCTATATACTCCTGGTAATTGGCGGTTGAACTTATGCTTGATGATAGTTCGGCAACGTAAGCAGCCAAGTCTTTACAGTGCCTGGTTACGGTAATCAGTTCCGGAACCACCCCGTCAGATATGTTTTTAGCTATAGCCTTAAACACCCTCCGGTCATTGTCCTCTATAAAGTCATCAACAACCAGCCGTGACACAGCCTCTTTGGCAATGACTACATCATTGAGCATACAGGATAATATTGCTTGGTGCGGGGTCATGGTTATCTGAAATTAGGTGATGCTTTAAGGGGTGCATTTACAGCCTGCGGAGCCTGCTGTTTATTAAATTGCTTATCGTTATTTGCCCACGTAATTAATCTGCGGCCTATTTCAAAGGTCTTTTGCAGCTCCCAATTCATCTTTGTTTTTGATTTATTAGGCTCAGTCCAATACCGGCAAAAAGCCTTCAGCATTTCAATAGGGTACCTATCCGAATATTTGGATACCTCAGCCACAAATTCAGATTCCCGTTTTTTAAGCAACTCCTCTTTTGTGGGTGCCACACTATTACTATCATTATCACTATCACTATCACTATCGGTATAAATCGTATCGGGACGTATACGGTCGTATTCGGTCGTATCATCTTTATTCCACCTTATACCAACGTTTTCCTTGTTCTTCGCACATATAGCCTCGTATCGTTTCAGATCTCTTTTAAGTGTCTGTTTGATAGGCTCAAACATAAGACCGGTAAGTCTATCGGGAGCTTCCGGGTTTTCATCATTGATGTACCTAAAGAAGTGCTTAATCAGTCGCCCCGCCTCCTCGTCACTAAGTGCCTCAAAGGTTGCCTTCCAATCCCGATAGACTATGATCTTATGTTTACCCTCTGCCATATTACTTTTGCAGGTAAGCAGTTATTATCTTGGCTATAACCACAAGCTCCAGATCATTGCACTTGCTGATAATATCATTGATATGAGCAAGTAATTCGGCTTTCTTTTCTGAGTGTGTCATTTCCTTTCCTTTTCGATTGTTTCCAGGATCATGTCAAGGGTGTTGAAGTCGGATAACATCCGGTTGCGTTCCATCTCATCAGGTTCTTCTGCGAGTAGAAGCATGAAGTCACGGGACAGCCGGTGACGTAGTTCGTCAAGGTTGTCGGTAAGTAAGAGCTTGTCGATTGTTGCCTGAATAGGCTGCGATGAGCTTGCGCTCGGTGTTAGTTCATTCAGCATAACGAAGTTATTTAAATTATAGCCAACAAAAAGAGCGGTGGCATTCACGCTGCTGAACCTACTAACGAGGCTGGAGTTCTTGACTCCTCGTGAAACACCACCGCCTTTATATGGTGGGCATAAAAAATGCCCCAGTATGTCGAGGCGATGTGCCTCATTAGTATTGTTCAGCAAAAGCAAAGTTAAACAATATTTTGAATCCGCAAGCATCTTGTTAATTATTTTTTTACCCTCCAGCATCCTTCAGGTTTGCCGTACAGCCCCTGCCGTTGGCAGTCGGTACGCTCCAGGTATCCCCAGTCGGTCAGGTTGGTTATGCTCCGGCGTATGCTTGTCAGGGGTACACCGGGGAGATTGACACGCTGCCACACCTCTGACGGGGTGTATTCCCAGTTAGGATGCTCACGGAACCATTGTAGTATTAGCCAGTTCTGCGTGCCTGTCTTAACCTCCTGACGAGCAAGCGCTTCCCCGGAGAGGCCCGTTGTGTTGTAGTATTTTTGCAGGTGTGAATCGGTCACGGGCTTGATGATCCCGGCCAGTGTGTCAAATAAATCGGGAAATAATAAATCAAGTTGGCTCATTTCTTTAAGTTTTTGTCATGAATTGCCTGCACGACGTCAGGATGTAGTTTTTCATGGGCCTTGCGGTGGCATTTTCTGCACAGAGCCATGAGGTTGTTTACCGTGTCTTTGCCCTTGCCTCTGCCATGAATATGATGGATGTCCACGGCCTTGCTGCCGCACATCTCGCAGGGAACCACGTCATCAATACAGTAGTCAAAGTGCTTAAAATATACCTTGCAGTGAGGGGTCATAGCTTCGCCAGGAATTTCTTAAACTCATCCTCAATAGCAGCAATGATCCGGTCGCTGGTTTCCTTTTCGGGATAAAGTACCTGGATCACTTCGCCGTAGATGAACGGCAGCTGCTCCCTCACGTAAGCCTCAAAGGTCTTCTGTGTCATCCGGCCAAATGAGATGCTGCGGTACTCAATGAACTTCGTGCCGTCCTTGAACTCAAACACCACATCGTAGTCACCCCGGAGGTGCTTCAAGAAAATGTAAAACTTGTCCTGAGAAACGGCCTCCTGAAACTCCCTCGGCAACCATTTGTAGATGTAGTTCAGCAAGGCAAAATAACCCCTGTGAAATTTCACATCCCTCTGTGTCACCTCCATCAGTGAGATAACCTCGCCGGAGGTAACTGCGTCAACCAGTTCAATCGCATTTTGATTGAAAGGGAGCAGCCCCGTCCCGGCGGAGGTGAACTCACAAATCTTATTGAAGTCGGTGTCTTTCACTTGTTGGTAAGTGTAACGGCAATACTTGTTGTGCTTGACTTGGCGGGGGGGTAGATCATCTCCCCGGTTTCCGGGCTAACCGTCCCCGTTATGGGAATGGCCTGCAGAAACTTCTCACGGGCTTTCTTCTTCTCTGACAGCTCTTTTATCTGGGCGTCAAGAATAGCCCACTCGCTGTCACCAGTAGAGGCGTAGTCATACTTTACGCCCACTTCCCGGATAGACATCTTTGCACCCCTCCACTCAAAGGACTTGCCGTATTTCTCAGCCTCGGCCATGACAAAGGCCCTTATGTCCTCGTCGGCCCGGAGTTGCTTGGTTATCTCCTCGATAGCTTTCAGCTTCAGTTCCACATCCAGGGGGTTATAGTCCCCGGACAGCAGCTCAGCCTTCATCTCGTAGATGGCGTTGCCTATCTCCACATAAGTTATGGGAGCGTCAGCGATTACGGATAATGCTTTGATTGTTTCCATGTTCAGAAGGGTAGGGGGTCAATAACCGGGGCGGCTGCAACCTCGACAGCTTCCACTACCCCGGCATTCATCTGCTTGTACTCTTCTGAAGCCTCAATCTTTGCCTTCATGAAGTCGCTGAGGCTATTGAATACATCCTGGTTCCAGTTATCGTAGGACAGGATCACAGAGGGATTGATTGGGTTAGGGCAAGCCAGGCCTTTCGGCATACGGCTGATACTCCCTATCTCGGCATAAGTCTTT
>CAZETB010000072.1:0-5515 GCA_964514865.1 uncultured Mariniplasma sp.
AAAAAACAGAAAACAAATTGGCTCTGTATGTACAAAAGTCTAAAATTGCTGAGGACGGCGATTATAATCTCTCAGCCGACCGCTATCGTGTCGCTACAGATTACACAAACGCCAAGTGGCCGATGGTAGAATTGGGAGAAATTGCAGAAATCATTAAAGGAACAGCTATAACAAAGAACAATACTATTGATGGTCATATTCCAGTTATTGCTGGGGGACAAGAACCAGCCTATTATCATAATATAGCTAATAGGAAAGGTGATATCATAACAGTAAGTGCTTCTGGTGCTTATGCCGGTTTTGTTAATTATTTTAATATCCCGATTTTTGCTTCTGACTGCTCAACCATTCAAAGTAAAGATAATAAAATTGTTATTACAAAATATATTTTTTTGATTCTTAAATCAAAACAAGAAGATATTTATGCCTTTCAACAGGGAGGAGGGCAACCACATGTTTATCCCAAAGATTTAAAAACAATTCAAATCCCTTTACCACCTATAGAAATTCAAGAACAAATCGTTGCAGAACTTAACGGCTACCAAAATATAATTACCGGAGCCAAACAAATTACCGAAAACTGGAAACCAAAAATTGAAATTGATCCAACATGGAAAAAGGTTAAATTGGGAGAACTTGTTGAATCTGCAAAACTCGGAGTAGTTATTGGAAAAAAGGATCAAAATATTGGGAATATCCCTTATATTAAAATGGATGCTATTAATGATGGTTTTATTCATTTATCAAAAGCTGTACTTGTTAACTATAATCCTAAAAAAGATGATTATTTGATTGATGGGGATTTTATTTATAATACTAGAAATGCTCCAAATTTAGTTGGCAAATCTGCCATTTTTCATTCTAATAAAAAATATTTATTTAATAATAATATTTTAAGAATTCGATTTAAAAAAACTTCTGTTGTTTCTGATTTTATTGGTTATTATATGAATGGAGTTGAGGGTAAAGAATCTACAAGAAAATTGATATCTGGCACAACAAGTGTCGCAGCTATTTACCAGAAAGAATATTTTTTAATTGAAATCCCTCTTCCATCTCTGAAAATTCAAAAGCAAATTGTTGAAAAAATTGAAGCTGAACGTGTTCTTGTTGAATCAGCAAAAAAATTAGTTGAATTATATGAACAAAAAACAAAAGATGTGATATTAAAACTTTGGACAAAATAAGATATAATATCTTATCCAATTATTAGAAACATTTAACAAGAAGAATAAAAAGTAGTTATAGAATACAGAAAACTCAATATATTGGCAACGGTAAAAAATCAATTCAATATAGCATATGATTCTTTTTAATAATTAATATTATTGACAAATTATTTTTGTTTAACTATAATATATAAACAGAAATAATGTTTATATACTCTATATTTTTATACAAAATATAAAATTAAATAAATATAAACATTAAAGTTGTTCATACAAGGAGTTATTTTATGTTATCTTATTTTAAAATTATCAATTTTAAATCTATTCTTGATGTTAAAGTATATTTTACTTACTCAGAAGGAAAAGCACCTAATAATTATGAAGACTTACAAACTTATCCTTTTTTAGAAATTGATAAACAAAATAGATTCGTTCCATGTATGTCTTTTTATGGCGCAAATGCTTCTGGCAAAACCAATATTACAAAAGCATTAATAGTACTAAATAAAATATTGCGAGAAGGAATTATAGGAAAATATGAGCCGAATAAATTAAATCAAAAATATGATTATTCTTTATTTGAACTGGAATTTTTTAAAGACTCTATAAAATATACATATTCTATAGAATATGATAAATCTGCAATAAGAAAAGAAAAATTATTAAAAAATGATAATGTATTATATTCTATTGATAAATTTTCAAAAAATAATTTTGCAAATATAAAAACTGAAAGTTATGATGAAATAAAATTGAATACTATCATTGATGTTGAATGTTCTCAATTTAATTTAAATGGGACCCAAAAAACACAGATATTTACATTTTTATCAAAAATTAATAACGCTTATAAAGGGTTAAACAAAGATTTAGTAGATGTATTTAATTGTATTGTTTCTTCAATCATCATTAATTTAAGAAATGATTTACCTTATACTCTCGCTCTTGATAAATTATCTAATTTTGAAAATGATAATATTACATTACAGCAATCATTTGATGAACTTTCTGAAATGTTAAGAAAATTTGATATAGATATAAAAAGAATGTCTATAAATAGGGAACTTTTTCCCCAAAATGGAATAGTTAGAGAAATAACTATTAAAAACCCAACAAGTATCACACAAGATAATAAAAACAAATTAATAAAAGTAGATTATATTAATTCTTACCATCAAGATGTAAATAATCAAGAAATAGCATTTAATTTCGGAAGTGAGGAATCTAATGGAACACAAATATTATTATCTTTATTAGGATTTATATTATATGCATTAAGAAATGGTTCAGTATTAGTTATAGATGAGATTGATAGAGCATTACATCCTATGCTTTTAATACAAATAATTAAATTGTTCAAAGATAAAACTTATAACAAAAATAAGGCTCAACTTATTTTTACTTGCCATGCAACAGATCTATTAGATGCTAATATTTTTAGAATATCTGAAGTAACAATTATCAATAAAAACTTAAAAGAAGGAACAACAATAAAAAGGATTTCTGATTTACCAAATGTTAGAAATGTTACTGATTTCAGAAAATTATATTGGAATGGTATGCTTGGTGGAATTCCTTTCCCTTATATATAGGACAAAATTATGACTGACTTATATAAACCTTTTCTTATTATTTGTGAAGGAACAGCCTCAGAAGTAAAATATTTACAGGAATTAAATAGATACTTGAGAGAGCTTTCTATTTATAAAATCTTTATTCCGAAACCAGTTGGAACAGGTGTTTATACTGAAGTAGTAAAAGAATACAAAAAAGTAAAAAGACATAACAAGCGTTCTAATATTGAAATATGGGTTGATAATGATATATATAAGAGAAATGACCAACATAATCAAGATAGATATGATAAAAAAAATAAGGCTATTCCGGATTTTAGATTTAATTATTTTAATTTTGAAGATTTCATGATTATGCATTTTGATGATCTTGTTCTTCGCAAATGGGCAAATATTTGTAATGATACTCATCATTTTGACAACCCAATGCACTCAAAACAATATATGAAATTAATTAAAGATAATCTTTTTCCTGATTATACAAAAAGTTCATTGACTAAAGATTTTGTTATAAATAAAAATTCTCTAAAAAATTTAATTGAACATAATGATACTCCTGTGTTTGGGATAAAAAGTGATTTTGCTTCTTTTTTAAAACAAGAATTATCTATTTTATTTGATGAATATGCATTCAATGGAGAATAAAATGTTTGATTTGTCTAAAATTTATTTATCTGCTAGTAGAAAAAAATTAATTATTAATTTTTATGATGTTGGTCATGGTTCTTGTACTCATATAATAACTCCAAACAATAAAAATATTTTAGTTGATATCGGGAGTTATGAAAAATACAGCATAAGCAACTATTTTAAAAATAATTTAAGAATTAATAAAATGGATATGCTTTATATAACACATCCTCACAAAGACCATATATATGATTTGCCTCAATTGAAAGAATTTGATTTGGGACCACGTGTATTATCGCGAGACAAATCTGCTTTTCCTGTAACTCATATCTATGCAGGTGCTGAAACGGATAAGAAAATTCAAGATGTAGTTAATGATATGAATAATATATATATTATTCCGGTCCGTCCTGAGGAAGATCCGACGAAACCTTATAATAACGGAGATGTGATTTTTAAAAGTATATCAGCCAGAGAACAGGATAAAAATTCAAAAGATCCAAATTCATATTCTTCTATTATTTCTTTGCAATATAAGGATTGGAAAATATTATTAACTGGAGATAATAATAAGGAAATTTTAAAAAATAGAATTGAAACTGATTATGAATTCAAAAAAAATATTTCAAATCATTACGTTTTGTTGGCACCTCATCATGGCAGAGATAGTGATTTTTGCAAAGAATTCTTTGATATAGTTAATCCATACATAACCATAGTTTCTGACAAAAATATAGCCCATGATAGTCAAACAACAACTGCTAGCAATTATAACAATGATAAAGGGTTAATCGTGAATGATATAAGAAGATATGTACTCACAACTAGACAAGATGGAACTATACAATTAATTGTATATGAAGATAATAAATATACAATAAATACGGGGATTAGTATATATGGAAACTAAAATATCTTTTTATAACGTTTTAAACATGTTCCTGATAGGACTTATTTTCTTTGGGTGCATTGTGATAATTTTCTTCAATTCGATTTCTAATATTTTAAAAAATATAACAATTACAAACATAGGATATGAAACATTAACAACTATAATCATATTTGGAATAATTTACGAAATAGGGTTAATCATTAACAGAATATCATCTGTAATAGTTGAAGAAATTCTTAAAAAAACAAAATTAATTATTTTTAGAGATTATGCTTCATATAAAAAAGCTGAAACTAAAATAGATTTTCTCAAAATTTTATCTAGAGAATACGCTTTATCAAGAAATTCTATGACTTTATTTTTTATATTATGTTTAATTTCAATATTTTCATCAAAATGGATATTTTTTTTGATATTTTTAGGTCTAACTTTCTTATTCTTTTTATCATTAAAAAAGCATGTTAAAAAAATATTAATATTAGTTGATAGTTGTAATAATAAATAAATTTTATATGAAAATAGATTATTTATATCTTAAACAAATATTAAACACTCTTGAAAATAATGAAGAACATGAAATGCTTAATACTAATGTAATAAAAATAATGAAAATAAATATTAACAATGATTTAGAACTTGATAAATTTATAGGGCATATAAAAATTTTGCATGATATAGATTGTATTGATTCAATGGATTCAAATTTAGGTTTTAAAAAAATATGAATGATGATATATTGTATCACAATGTCAATTATAGATTAACAGCAAAAGGATATGAATTTTTAGATTTGTTGATGCATGATACTGTTATCAATAAAATTAAAGATTTTAGCATATCAACTGCTATAGAAGTTGGAAAACAAATTCTAATAAAATCAATTATAAATCAATAATATTAAGTATTTATTTAAATAAACTTATTCTATAAAATATTATAGATTTTAAAGACTTTAAGATTTAGAGTGAAATAAAGGATTGAAAAAAGTGCAGTGCAAATAAGGTTAATTGCCCCTCAAACTAATTAAGCAGTATATACCGCATTAGAATATATCTATGACTGAAATATTTTAGTCTTTCACAGATCTGTAATGTCTTTACGTACAGTTGTTGTTTTGCCACTTTTAGCACGTCTATGAGCGAAGTGTTTTTTGCCGTAAAAACTTCAAATTGATAAGTTTTTAAACTCACTTGTCCGAAGAAAAATCCGTTTCAATATGCAGTAAGGATTTTTCAAGTTGTGAGTTGTGC
>CAZETB010000073.1:0-5340 GCA_964514865.1 uncultured Mariniplasma sp.
ACAAAAGAGCACAGGCCCTAGAGGCCGCAATGAAACAGATTGAAAAGCAATACGGAAAAGGATCTGTCATGCGTTTAGGTGATGAAGCTGAACGTACTGTCGAAGCCATTCCTACAGGAAGTTTATCCTTAGACATTGCTTTAGGTATTGGGGGTTATCCCAAAGGACGTATTATTGAGATTTATGGACCTGAAAGTTCAGGGAAAACAACACTCGCGCTCCACGCGATTGCAGAAGTTCAAAAATTAGGTGGTTATGTTGCATTTATCGATGCTGAACATGCGCTTGATCCCAAGTATGCAAAAGCATTAGGTGTTGATGTTGATAACCTGATTTTATCCCAACCAGATACAGGCGAACAAGCGTTAGAAATTGCTGAAGCCTTAATTAGAAGTGGTTCAGTGGATGCCATTGTTGTTGACTCTGTAGCAGCACTTGTTCCAGAAGCTGAAATCAATGGTGAAATGGGAGATTCTCACGTGGGCTTGCAAGCGCGTTTGATGAGCCAAGCCATGCGTAAACTTTCAGGAGCTATTTCAAAATCAGGAACAATCGCCATTTTCATTAACCAAATCAGAGAAAAAGTCGGTGTCATGTTTGGTAATCCAGAAACAACACCTGGTGGACGTGCACTTAAATTCTATTCATCAGTACGTTTAGAAATCAGACGTGGTGAAGCCATTAAGAATGCGACTGATATCATAGGTAATAAAGCCAACATTAAAGTCGTTAAAAACAAGGTAGCGCCACCCTTTAAAACAGTTAGCGTCGACATCATTTTTGGTGAAGGTATTTCCAAAACGGGTGAACTCATTGATTTAGCATCAGATCTTGATATCGTTCAAAAGAGCGGTGCATGGTTTGCCTATAATGGTGAAAAGATTGGTCAAGGTAGAGAAAATGCGAAAGCATATCTTGATAAGAATCCTGAAATCTATAAGAAGGTTTTCCAACAGGTTTTAGATCATCACCACATCAATTATAAAAATTAATAACATAAGCGACATCATTTTGTGATGCCGCTTATTATTTTTGTTGAAAAGTCAACAAATTGCAATCAAACTACATGTATTTGAATGATATATTTGTTATAATATGGGCAGAATTTTATAAGAAATAAACTGGAGGTAAACTATGAACCATGCTTTATTCGATGAGTTTTTAAGTCTACTAAAACAAGAAGATAAACCTGGTGCAGTCAATTATGCACTCAATCTCATCAAAGAAAACAAAGTGACACTTGAAGAGTTGTACTTACACATTTTAGCCCCATCCTTAATCTATTTTCAATGTGAAGAAAAAGATGAGGATGTCTGTATTTGGAAAGAGCATTTTAGAACATCAATCATTCGCACGATTTTGGAGTCTTGTTACCAATACGTTTTAGAACGCACAAAAGACATGAAAAAGAACAACATTAAGATTGTGGTGCTGACACCTGCGTTTGAATATCACGAAATTGGTGCGATCATGAACACGCATTTCATGATGCTTGAAGGATTTGATGCACATTACATCGGTGCGAATACACCTAAAGTTGAGATTCTATCAGCCATTCGTGCGTATCATCCAGAGTTTATTGCTCTATCGGTTACCAATCCTTATAACATCGTTGTAACGAAACAAACAACTGATGAAATCAAACGTTTCTTCCCTGAAGTTGGTATCATTTTAGGTGGTCAAGCATTTAAGGAAGCACACAATATTGAACATCTCACCTATGACTATATTTTAAATAGTTTAGATGACTTAAAGCAATTTGCAAAGAAGGTGACTTCAAAATGAAATTAGCCTTTCAAATTGCATGGCGCTTTTTAACATCAGCAAAACGTCAAACACTTATTATCATTTTAGGAATTTCTGTAGGTGTATCAGTTCAAGTTTTTATTGGATCACTGATCAGTGGCTTGCAAGATAACCTGGTTGAAACCGCGATTGGTTCATCATCACATATTACCATTGTTGAAGATAATAATGGTGTGATCGATGATGTTGATGGAACCATTCAATTATTAAGTAACCAAAGTGATTTATTCACTGTGATTACACCTGTCTTTGACTTACCAGGTATCTTAGAAAAAGGTACTGATAAAACAGAGATTTTATATCGTGGTTTAGAATTTGATTCAGCCAACGGGATTTACAAGTTTGATGAACGTATGGTTGAAGGAACAATTCCAGATGCACTTGATGAAATTGCGTTAGGTATTAAAATCAAAGAAGAACTTTATTTAAATGTTAATGACACCATTACCATTGAAATCATCGGTGGATTCAAGACATTAACGATTGTAGGTTTCTTTGATATCGGTGTCGCTCAACTTAACAGAAGTTGGGGTGTTGGAACGATTGAAACCTTGCAAACGATTGCATCTTCAACTGGTGCAACCCGTATTGAAACACAACTATCAGAAACATTTGAAGCTGAAGCGTTAGCTTTAACCTTAGACACTGTCTTGGCACCAACTGGTTTAAAGACACAAAACTGGATGGTTGAAAATGAATCTTTATTATCTGGTTTACAAGGTCAAAGCATTTCAAGTTTAATGATTCAAATCTTTGTCATCGTATCGGTTGTCTTAGGTATTTCATCAACACTTGCGATTACCGTCATGCAAAAATCTCGTCAAATCGGTATTATGAAAGCTATGGGTATCACGAATAAAGATGCATCACTTGTCTTCCTATCTGAAGGATTTATCCTTGGTATCTTCGGTGCTATCGGTGGTGTGTTATTCGGTTTAGGATTATCCTATGCATTTACCACATTTGCAGTTAACTCTGATGGTACACCGGTTGTCCCATTAAGCATTGACCCAGGCTTTATCGCCTTATCAGGTGGTATTGCGCTTGTCGCATGTCTTGCAGCTTCTCTAACACCGGCGATCAAGTCATCCAAATTAACAGTCATCGAGGTGATCCGCAATGCCTAATATCGTAGAACTTAAAAACATTAATAAAATTTACGGTCAAAACACGCAAAATCCTACCCAAGTTTTGTTTGATCTTTCACTAAACTTTGAAGAATCATCATTTAATTCGATCATTGGTCAATCTGGTTCAGGTAAATCGACGTTACTTAACATTTTGGGTACACTCGATAAAGCAACATCAGGCGATGTCTTTATCAATGGTAAAAACACCCAAGAAATGTCAAGTAATGAATTATCAAAACTGAGAAACGAATCTATCGGGTTCATCTTCCAGTTTCACTATTTATTACCTGAATTCACAGCGTTAGAAAATGTGTTAATGCCTTACCGTATATCTAAGAAGCCTATTACAGAAGAAGTCTTAAACAGAGCTAATGAACTCTTAGATATCGTCGGTTTAAGCAACAGAAAGAACAATTTAGCAACCAACCTATCTGGTGGTCAGCAACAAAGAGTTGCTATCGCAAGATCACTGATCAACAACCCTAAAATCATCTTAGCTGATGAGCCAACGGGTAACCTTGACAGTGATACTACGGAACAAATCTATGATTTATTAAGAGAAATCAATCAACGTTTCAAAACGACGTTTATCATCATTACGCACGATCGTCATATCGCTGAAAAAGCGGATCGTATCGTTGAAATTCTTGATGGTAAAATCAATCTTGACATTACAAAATAAGGGATAAGTCTGATGTAATCATCAGGCTTTTTCTTTAGTTATTACAATTATCTTAAATCACTTGTATTTTAAAAAATACATTATAAAATAATGGTACATAGAAAGAAGGTGACGTATGCAAATTGGACTTTGGACAATCTATGCGATATTTACAGGGGTTTCCATGATCCCTGTCATTAAACTTGATGATGTCAGATCAAATCCTAGATATCGTATTTTATGGCTGTTATCTCTTCTCGTGTTTTCATGGTCACTTCTCGTTGGTTTAAATTTAGTCGCCATAGAACCTATCATTATTTATTATTCAAGACTTGTGACATATCCTGTTGTTTTTGGTGTATCCTATGCCATTTTCTCAATTTTTCAAATGTATACTGAACACAGAACACCTAAATGGTTGAATCTGATTGCCTTTTCTTTTCTATTGTTTGAATTTGTGATTGCACTAACAAACACATGGCACCTTTGGTATGTTGACATGCCTTATACAACAACACTAACAAAAGAAGCTTTTCAACTGGCTTCTCGTGGATGGTTTTTCTATCTCCATACAGCTATATGTTATCTATTATTGGTTATTGGATTCTTTAGAATGCTTTGTTATCTCAAACGTCCCAATCGTGACTATAATGATGCTTTTCCATTTCCGATGATGCTCGTCAGTCTTGTCATCGGTATCACCTTAAATATCATCCATTTATTTTTCATAACATTTCCTATTGATCCCACCTATATCTTTGTAGTAATCGTCACATTCATCCTTTACACCATTATTTATAAACGCGACTTCAAAGTTAATTTAGTCTTATCTTCTCGTCAAGTCTTATTTAGCAAAATGAGAGAAATGTATGTGATCACTGATCAGAATCATTTGATCATTGAGTATTCAAAGAATTTGATTAAACGTTTTTCTAATCTTAATTTACTTGAAGGTGAATCACTGAAAGAGTTTTACCGTAAGATTAAAAAAGATGCCGTTGTATATCGCGACATCTCAGAAATTCAAAATGAAACCTATGATCCCAAAAAGGTTTATCTGCATATTGATCAACAGATATATCGGATTGACCGTTTTCGAGATGAAGGCACATTGATTTTACTTTATGATGAAACTTTATCGATTAAAATGATGCATGAAATTGATGTGATCAGATCGTTAGATCAAATGTCAGGTGTTTATAACAGAAACTATTTTGAAGAACATCGTGTGAAGTTAGAACATGATTATCCACATTTAGGTCTGATCATGATCGACGTTGATGGTTTAAAGCTATTTAATGATTATCTTGGACACAGAAGCGGTGATCAACTGATCATGAGATTTGCAGAATGCTTATTATCGCTACAAAAGACATATGATGATACGATTCCTGTTCGCTTTGGTGGGGATGAATTTGTGGTTGTTGTTAAAGAGGCATCACATGATAAACTCGATGAGATCATCAAATTGATCTTAGCGGGAACTCAATCTGAGAATCGCCTTGAACATATCAGTTTTTCTTACGGTAAAGCGATGCGAAAACCGAACGAGCAACTTCACACCATGCTCAAACGTGCAGATACGAGACTTTATGAGATGAAGAACAATCGAAAAGATTACAAAGAAGATCTAATTAAAGCTCTTGTAGAAGTCACAAAAGAATGTGAAATATAAAAAAAGGCGACTGCCTTTTTTCATTTTAAAGTATTGTATGCTAGATAAGTAACTGATGCTGCTAGGAT
>CAZETB010000074.1:0-5279 GCA_964514865.1 uncultured Mariniplasma sp.
AGGTTTCCTCGATTGTCATCTGTATTTAAGTCGCTGTAGTCATCATAAGTGTATATAATCGTTTGTTGATAGTTAATTGTTACGATATTTTCACGTGTTAATCGATTAAATCCATCGTAGATATATCGATAGTTTTCTGTTTCATAAGAATTCTCATTTTCTACTGATATTTCTATGATATTTCCTAAAGCATCATATGTAAAATGATGTGTATATTGAACATTACCATCTTTTTTATAAGTGATGGATGCTACTACGAGACTTGCGTTACCTCTTCCTGCAACTGGTGTTTTATAAGTGAAATGTTCTGTGAAACTTAAAGTCCCTATCAAAAGTTCAACGTATTCAAGTCTTCTAAGTGAATCCGCTGTATCAATATGATTTATTTTACTGACAGTTTCATTACCTGTTTCATAAAGTGTAAACAGGTATTCACCTGTAGTTTCATCATAATAATAGTAAACGTCTCGATTATACTGATCCACTTCGTAAGTATATTGATTAATATGTCCATTTTCATCATAATAATAATTGATTTTATTTCCGTTTTTATCAGTAATCTGCTTAACTCTACCATTTAAGTCATATGAATAGAAAAAGATATTATTGTTTTGGAGTTCCTTATATATCGCTAATCTACCAGATTGATCATAAACATAAGCATAAAGGTCTTTGACATTGAGCTCTGCATCGGTAAAAGTAATCAACTTGATTTGATCTTCATCTGTATATTCAAATGTATATGTATCTCCTGTACTATAAGTTTGTGTGCTTACCTTGTTAGTTGAATAGGTGAGTCCATATTGTTCGTTAAGGTAGGTCAACGTCACATAGCTGACACCAGAAATTCTAATATTTGTGATGCGGTCTAAGTGGTCATAATGGAATGTATAACTGATGCCGTCAATCGAAATTCCTGAAATCCGACGACTGCTATCATACGTGAAGTTCTTAACAATCGTGTATTGATTAGAAATATCAGTCTCAACTTCTTGTGTTTGAGCTCCATAGTTATTGTAGTCATATGATTTTAAGTGATCATTGGCATTAGTTATTGTTTCTATCAAACCATTTAGATGATTTGTCTCAAGTGTTGTTGTATGACCAAATTCATCTGTCTGAGATGTGATATATTGATTATCTGATGTATAAGTTGTGTTTGATATAAACCACTCACCTTCAGTACCATTATCACCGATTAAAGTCTCTATGATTTGTTTTGTTGAGCTGTCATAGGTAAATGCTGTTCTTACGTTATTTGCTGCGATTTCGGTTATTCGATTTTGAAAATAATCAATCTCAATAGTTTTACCGCCTTCATGGATGACTATAATATTTCCATTACTATCACGTTCAAACGAAGTGACCACACCATTTGATTCAATAATTTGTTCCAGATACCCATTGGTTATATCATAATCATATTCGGTATTCAATTTATCACGATAAATTTGGACATTATCAAAAAAAGCTGTCCCCTCACCTTGATATTTACCGTAAATTCTAACACTAAGTAGTTGATACACGTCAATCTCGAAAGTTCTCATTTGATATTGCCAATCATCTGTCGATGTGTTAAATGGTAGAAAAATATAGTCAACTTCAGGTGCTTGCGTATATGGAGGAGCCGAATTATAGTAAATATATTCAATATATAAACCAAAGAATCTTCCATCACTTACTTGGTTACTGTTAGTGTTTAAATACCCCTTATGAGGAACTGCATTTGCCTTTCCCCATCCTCCGATGAAATAGCTTACTCCATTATTAATGAAGCTTGAAATATCTTGATAAAAGTATTTACTTGATCCCCCATCACCATCAATTTTAAGAGATTTCTCACCTAAAAGATCTTGATTTGCATCTGTGTAGAAATTATCATTAATCCACTCTGCACCATTGAGAACCCAATTGTCTGTACCCTCTTCGAATGATGGATTGATCACATTATTGTATCTCGAATCCATGAATCCTTCAGTTAAGGAAATATTGTCGAAATAGGAATTCGTATTATATCTAGCATTGATTAGTTTTATTCTAACTGTTTGATCCGAAGTGATTTCGAATTGTACATTTAAATGCTTCCATTCACCAATAATATTGGTTGAATCATAAAAAATACCAGATGTTGTTTCTACATTTAGTATCGATGAACCAGCAACTAAATCATTTGTGTTTTTTACTATACCTTGTAGTGTGTAGACACCTGCTTTTAAGAAAACATCTTGATAAGCAAAAGTAGTACCATCATTATATATTCTTAATGATGCATCTCCAAACGCTGATGTCTCAATGTCTTTCTGTATATAACCATTACCCGTTTTTATCCATCTAAGGTTTGATCCTAAATCTTCAAATCCCGGGTTATTTATGTAATTTACTTGTTGTTTCATTGTTTTAGATGATTCAAGTAATGCATGGACGATATAATAATTTGGATCATAGGATATGATTTGAGCATCACTCAAAGTATTACTCGGATCTAAATTGTATGTAAAGAGCCCCGCATATTTCCAATATGTGGCGTTTCCAAATGAATCATAAGCATTAATTGTATGTCCATAACTATCAAACAGATATTCAATCCATTCCGATTTATGATTAACATATCGTGTCTTTTCATTGTCATAAGTTATGTTAATACTACCCAGATTTAATGTTTCATTTACAGAATCAATTTTTAAATCTGTAATATCGACTGTTGAAACACGAGAATTTGAATCATATGCATAGGACACTTTGTGCTTGCTTGTATCATTATAAGCATATAATAATCTAGAGTTTATGCTACTAAAATAATATCTAAGTGTATCGCCAGTAGAAAACAGTGGTGTTGATGATCCACTTTTATTGAATCTCTGAATAATCTTATATAGTCTTGGACTAGTTGATGCTGTGTAATATGAGTATGTCTTATCTTGAACAATATTAAAAGTAGCCGTGTCTGGTTGTTTAAGTTTGAGTTCAGTTTTTGTCATTATGTAGTTATTACCATACAAAGTATACGTGAAATCAATTCGATTTCCAACCATATCTGATACATAATTTAAACGGTCTGTTGTACCTACATAGTATACAAAAAGTTTGTGATAATTCTTCTCATTTGTGATTTGGGTTAACCGACCTTGTGAATCAAAGTTATAAATCATGTGATTCGATGTTTTTAGTGTCGTTACAGTGATTTGGTCATTTATATAAATCATTTCCAACTTCATGTTTGAACCATCTTCAGCTATATAATTATAATTTTTATAAGAAGAATAGTAGGTATAGTTGGTCTGGATAAAATAAATTCTACCTCCATCTGGTTTCGACATGAAATATCGATAAGCGTCTTCATCGTATTCAATTTTCATGTTGAAATTTGTCTTCCATCCATTGCCATATCCAATATTATGGGTTCTGGTTGCATTATTGAAATAAAAAATTAATGATAAAGGTAAATACTCGTTATTCACTTGGTATTCATTTCTAACAAATGTAAGATTACCGGTATAGTCAGATATATATCCTGTACCTACTTGACCGATGTCCTGAGAAGTATATGTCCAGTAGTCTTTTAGTCCTGACGGATTTTCAAAACCAATTCGGACAATTGGACGATATGCAGGACTATTATCATATTGATAAAAGCCTTTGTATTCACCAGTCAAATCATCAGCAGCAAGTGTCAATCCAAAGTTTGAAGAAGGATCGTTTTGCCACTCTTTTGCTGTTTGAGTGACATCAAAAATAACCCGTGTTAGACCCGTGCTATATTCATAATAATCTACAACTTCATTGCTGTTATAGGTTGGTCTACCATTATTCCATGTGACCGTTGTCACATTAAAATCTGAAGTATTTTTGAAAATGTTGATTTGAAAGTTATTTTGTGTGAGGCTTGTTCTTATAAACTCAACATTTGCATAGGTAATCACTTGATCATTGAGTAACGTTGGAAGATTGAACTTTATCAATCCTCTGGCTTCAGTTCCGGAACCACCACCTATACTCATTAAATAACTATTATGGTAATTTGAAGATGGGCTTGATTGTAGCACATAGGTGTCAACTAAAGACATCGGAATCGTTGGATTCACGATGGTTGGATCGATTAACACAGGGTAAATAGCTGTCTTTAGCCATTCATCACTAGGTAAAACTGTGACTTCATAGGTGTCTTTGGTGATTTGTCTAGATAATATTTGAATATCCTCTGAGATGTTGCCCTCTGAATCAATCATGAATAGTCCTGAAAATGAAAAAACGACTTCTCCTTGATTATTT
This sequence comes from uncultured Mariniplasma sp., assembly GCA_964514865.1. Taxonomy (GTDB): domain Bacteria; phylum Bacillota_I; class Bacilli_A; order Acholeplasmatales; family Acholeplasmataceae; genus Peloplasma. Next base: position 4,270 of record CAZETB010000074.1, read on the forward strand.
TCAAATACTATGCCATTTGCTTTTTGAATTAAACTTAGATTTTTTACATCATATTCAAAAACGAAACTTAAATTTTCGGAATACGACTTTAAGTAAATGTTTTCTTTTATTCGGCTTCCAGATAGTACATATTCAATATCAGTATATGGTAGTACGTTTTCATAGATTATTGATGAGGTTGTTTTAGAAAGTTCTGTTTTATCTTTCCTATTTTCTATTTCTGGTTTTGTTTTAAAAGTTGACTCTTGAGAATTTATAAGTCTCCAATTAATTTTATAATCATCAAGAGAAAATTTAACTTTATCGTTTGATGAAAATAACTTTGGAAATTCAATTTCAAATGTGTTTGATTTGTTTTTCAAATTTTCAGCGGAATCTACTAATGTGTTATCTATCTCTAGATACTTTCCGTTATCTAAAAAGTGTACAACATCCGGATAAATAGATACTTCGTAGGAACCATCCATTTTTCTAAATACTTTTTCATTTAGACTACGCATTGACTCGATTTCAAGATCGGTTGGTATATCTGATTTTCGAACATCAGCATATAGATTATTATCAAAATCATTTGAATCATACTCAATTGTGTTTTCCTGTTGTTCAGAGTTAATACTTTTTGCCTGCAAAACTCTTTGTGGCAAAAGGTTAACTATCTGACCAAGTAAAACCAAAAAAACAAGAAATTTCTTGCTGGCTTCAATCAATCTTACAAGAATCAATACTTGCTTATCGTTAATCATTCTTCGTTTTAACATTCCCAATATCCCCCTTACGAATTCTAGATATAACTTTCTTTATTTACAATATATCATTCACTTGTCAATAAAAACAGGGCACTTTCGTCCCATTTTACAGTTTCATTAGTGAAAACTAATTGAATGGCTTTCACCATTTTTTCATGTGGTAATAAGAAATCATTCAATATTGAAGAAATGAAACATTATACAAAATCCACTTCCAACATCAATCAGTCATTTGACTGGGAGGGTAGACGATTAATCGAACAC
>CAZETB010000075.1:0-5256 GCA_964514865.1 uncultured Mariniplasma sp.
TGGAGCGGGCGAGGGGAATCGGACCCCCATTTCATGCTTGGCAAGCACGTGTAATAACCATTATACGACGCCCACGTCCTCGTGCTTTTTTATGATAACAAATAAATAATATGATGTCAAGCATGTCTTCATCATTTTGTCATATTTTGTGAATCAAGTAGTACAATCAGGTATTAACAAAGCATCCAATTATGATGTATCTATAGTATAATAGTACTATAACCATAACATAAAGGATACAGGGCATTCATGACACTATTGATGGCAAAATTTAAAGAAAATACATTTGCAATGATACCGATCATATTGACGGTCTTTTTTGTTGAACTTATTGCTGTTGATTTATCATTATCACAATGGATGAGATTCCTCATAGGCTCGATTTTTATCATCACAGGTTTATCGCTGTTTTTAGTTGGTGTTGATATTGCGATAACACCCTTAGGTGGTCTCACAGGCGCTCAAATAGCTAAGACAAACAGATTGATGATTGTTATTGTAGCGGGATTAATTTTAGGCTTTGTTATCTCAATAGCTGAACCTGGTTTGCTTGTTTTTTCACAACAGGTTAATCTTGTAACACAAGGTACACTGTCTTCACCACTTATTCTGATCGTCGTATCGATCGGCTTAGCATTATTTGTTTCATTAGGTTTTATGAGAATCATATTCAACATACCATTATATAAAATTCTCATCGTTATTTATCTCATCATTGGTGTGCTTGCTATCGGCACATCTGAACTTTTTTTCGCTATTTCATTTGATGCATCAGGTGCTACAACCGGTATTTTAGCAGTACCTTTCTTATTGGCATTATCATTAGGTATTTCGCGTTTAAAGAAAGACCATAAGTCTTCTGAAAAAGATGCCTTTGGATTGGTAGCTATTGCATCAGGTGGTGCAGTTATTAGTCTGCTCATCTTAGGTTATTTTATGAATGATCTATCGTTTGCTGATACGATTGATTTGGGTATTGTACCTTCAAATAATGTGATTATGCCATTTGTCAATCAATCATCTTCAGCTATTAAAGATACGTTGCTTTCATTTTCGCCATTATTTGGTATTTTCATTTTAATGCAAGTATTTGGTATTTCTATCCAGCGAAGACAACGATATCGTATGATGAAAGGGTTTGTTTATACGATTTTAGGTCTATTCATGTTTTTAGTTGGTGTTAATGCAGGGTTTATGGAAGTTGGGCAAGTCATCGGTAGTGTTCTAGCAGAAGAAAATCGCGTATTTATCTTAATCATTACAGGTTTTTTCTTAGGACTCTTCACAATTATTGCAGAACCTGCAGTATCCGTTTTAACACATCAAGTTGAAGAGATGACATCGGGTTACGTCAAACGTAAACTTGTTTTAATTCCTTTATCATTAGGTGTTGGACTTGCTATCAGTTTATCGATGATTAGAATTGTAACACCAGGTTTACAATTATGGCATATTTTACTTCCTGGTTATGTGCTTTCACTGTTGATGATGTTCTTTGTACCCAAACTCTTTGTGGGTATCGCTTTTGATGCAGGGGGGGTAGCAACCGGACCACTCACTGCAACATTTGTTTTAGCTTTTGTGCAAGGCGCAGCTAATGCTTATGAAAGTGCCAATGTGGTCATTGACGGTTTTGGCATGATTGCACTCGTCGCACTTACACCGATTATAACATTGCAAATACTCGGATTCTTCTATAAAATAAAAACAAGAAAGGTTGGTGTGAAACATGAATGAACGATCTCAGTTAACAGATTTTCAATTATTGGTTGTTATCGTTAACTTCGGGCAGGGTAGTAAAGTTCTATCGATCTCACGAAGTCAAGGCATATCAGGTGGTACCATCGTTCTTGGAAAAGGAACACATCATCAACCCATCTTAGAGTTTTTAGAGATTGCAGAGACGAGAAAAGAGATTGTCATGATGTTAGCTCCAATGCGACTGATTAATCCTACACTACGTGAGCTCAATCGAAAAATGAAATTAAGCAAACCCAATCATGGTATAGCATTTGTGATACCAGTCCTTGAGTTGATTGGTACTAAACAATATGATACACGTGTTTCACAGACTAAAGGAGGCGTTAACATGACAACTTATCGAGCCATATTTACAGTCGTTGACCAAGGAAAAGGTCAAGATGTCGTTGATACAGCAACTAAAGTTGGTGCTAAAGGAGCAACCATCATTCAAGCTAGAGGATCTGGCATTCATGAAACAAGTAAATTATTTAATATGGAAGTTGAACCAGAAAAAGATATGGTTCTCATCCTTGTTCAACATGAAATCTTAGATGATGTTATTGAAGCCATTAAAAAAGATTTACAACTTGAAGAACCTGGTCATGGTATTATATTTGTACAAGAAGTACATCAAACATATGGTATCCGTTAATGAAATCTAAGTGGTTTTGGCTGATCTATCTAGTCTTTGCCTTCATCGTAGGTTTTGTTTTCAGCTACCTTGTGTATCTAGGCTATTGGTACCGATTTGTAGATGGCATCAAATCGCTCTCATGGTATGATTATCCCTTATGGTTTTTCTTGACATTTTATATCACCTTAATCATACATGAACTCAGTCACCTCTTAGCGTTTGTGTTTCAAGGTGTTAGCATAAGAGCACTGTATCTGCATATGTTGATCATTTATCGTTCTAAGACAAAATGGAAGATTAAATTTAATATGAAGCACTGGTTTTTATTAGGTGGTTTTGTTGTTCCCAATTTAAATGAGATCGATGATGATGTATCATACCAAAAGACTGTTAAGCAGTTTAGTACATCACTGATCGTAGCGCCTATCGTAACGATTTCTTTTATGGGATTAATGATTTTAACATGGGTACTATCAATTTTATTCGATGCTCAAACCTCATGGGTTGGCTTTATAACGCTGTTCAGTGCCTACACAACGATATTCTCATTGTTTTATATCAGAAGTTTTAAACTGTCAAATAATAGCTTTTATGGTGATTTTGTAGCATATCGAAAGATGAAAGAAGATACCTTGTTTCAACTTGTTCAATTGCTTCAATATATTCAGTTCTCATTAAAAACCTCTGCTCTGACACGTTCCTATTTATTCGAACAATCCAAATCATTTCTCAAAGAACACGATGTGAAGACAACACTCTTTTATCAAATCCTTGTAATGAATTACATTGAGATGGTTTGTTATCATGAGAAAGAAGATGATGCTATCATCCAAGAAAAGATTAACAGAATGCATAAAAATCAATTATTTAGAAGCGATCATGGATTGACATTGTTATATGATATCGCTTTATATCAGTATCATTTAGGTTTTGTTGAGAAGAGTTATCAACTTATGGAAGATATTAAAACGAAGGCATCACCTAAAATTGATGAACGCTTGAGAACGTATTTACACAAACAGTTTGAACATTTGCTCAACATTGAAAATCATGAGGCATTTTTAGCAAATGAAGACAACCATGTGTTGTCGATTGCATCACTATTTGATGTTCTCATGGAAGATGAAGAACCTCGTAAACCTCTGCCCTTCAAGATATGGGAAATACCAGTAGTATTTAAGGAAGAAACAGAAGAAAAAAGCGACTCCGAATAAGAGTCGCTTCATTATTTTACATGGTGCCCCCAGCGAGAATCGAACTTGCAATTCAGCCTTACCATGGCTGCGTTATACCATTTAACTATAGGGGCGTTACTTCGTGCAATTTCGATTTTATCGTAAAGCACACAATAAGTCAATCATAAACAATAAAATTCTTATGAATCAAGGTCACATCAGTTTCTTTTATTTTATAAAAGCATGTGACATGCTATAATGGTCATATAAGAAATGAGGGGATGACATGGCAAGAAAATCACGTAAGAAAAAGCAAACAAGATCGACATCACAACTCTTATCTTTAATTATTTTTGTTCTGGTCGCTATAGTTTTCTATTTCTTTATTTATGACAATCCTGAAACACCAGAACCCACGTATAGTGCTGAGCAAAATAGCGAAGGCTATTATTACTATCAACCCATGACTGAAGGTATATACGCCTCAGCAAACAATCTCATCTTAAACGCTTTAAAAGATGAACTTAACCTCATCGTTAACGAAGATAAAGTTCTTCAATCATATGATGATGCGAGACAATCGTTAGCAATCATTGATCAAGACATCAATGATCCAACCAAACTTTGGGGAATCTATGATGGCGCAATGCTTAATGCAACCTGGGATAACGGAGCTACTTGGAATAGAGAACATGTGTGGCCAAATTCAAGACTAGGTATGGACCGTGTCGATGGTTATGAAAAAAATCAAGCATCCGACCTTCATAATCTAAGAGCATCTAGTGTATCTATTAATTCATCGAAAAGTGATCGCGTTTTTCTTGATGGAAGTGGTGTAGCAGATATCACATCTTATGGATTTTATCCAGGAGATGATCATAGAGGTGATGTTGCGCGTATTATATTCTATATGGCCATCACGTATGATTTCTTAGAGCTCATAGACGATGATACACTTTTAGCAAATGAAGATGATCATTATACACTAGAAGGAGCTCGTATGGGTAAACTATCTATTCTCCTTGCATGGCACAAACAGGATCCCATCTCTGAATTTGAGATTGCACGAAATAATCGCATCGCATCGATTCAAGGTAATCGCAATCCATTTATTGATCATCCAGAGTTTGTTCATCTTATTTGGGAAAATAAAACCATTGGAGATTTATTAAAACCAGCAACAACTTCTTATCAACATGATATCGTCATGTATATAGATTTCAGAAAGGAACACTATGACTACCTATACGCTTAAAAAAGGGACTTATTTATGTGGTGATCCTGCCATGATCTTTAAAAAAACTGAAGAAGGTGATCGTGTCATTCGTCAACTATGGGATACGTTTTATCTTGATATGCAAGCCTTCCAACATTTGACGATTCAAGGTGTTGACCTCTATATAACCAGGACAGCTGAAGGTGATGGTGTCTATCAAGGTGTAGGTACAGATACAGGTACGTTAATGCTAATATGTGTTGATGACCATCAAGGAGATGAAAGACTCAATTTAGCACTACATCGTCCAGGTATGAAAACATTAGAACTAGAAGATCAGTCTACCGTTTCAGTGGAAAGGTTTAACATTACTTTTTCAAACGGTATAACAATTATCACAAATAGTGATGATATGAGATAGCCCACAGGGCTATTTTTTTATTTGATAGGAAATTCTATTTATTTATCTAAAAATCACTATAGACAAA
>CAZETB010000076.1:0-4141 GCA_964514865.1 uncultured Mariniplasma sp.
TACCACTTCTTTGGGTACTAGAGAAGAAGACAGATTCAATCTTTAAGAAACTACGCGGATAATTAATAAAAAAAGACGAAAGTTGATATAGCACATAACTTTCGTCTTTTTGTTTATAATGTGATGACTTCATCAATGAGCGATGGTGGAAGTTCTTTATGAGAAATAAAAATGATGGTTTTATCAACGAGTTTTTTTAGATTATTCATCAGTTTGATCTCGTTATCTAAATCAAGTGCGGATGTAATTTCATCTAAAAGAAGTATTGGAGAATCTTTAAGAAGTGCTCTTGCGATAGCAAGACGTTGGATTTGACCCTCAGATAAACCTGATCCTTTTTCACCTAATAACGTATTAAGTTTGAGGGGGAGTTTATTGAGATCTTCTGATAATCCTACGATATCGATCGCTTCCCACAAACGATCTTCAGATGTTGTTTGATAAAGCATGAGATTATCTTTGATGGTTCCAGACATCATGAGATTGCCTTGAGGAACATAGGTAAATAAGTGTCTTGTAGCTGCTTGAATAGGAAATTTCTGTTGTTGATCAATGATGGATAGATGTCCATGAGTGGGTTGATATAGACCTAGTAGGAGTTTAAATAACGTTGTTTTACCCTGCCCTGAAGGTCCTTTGATGTGAATGAATTGATGAGGTTTAATTGTAAAAGATAAATCATTGATTACTAAGTGCTCATGATAAGCAAAGCTCAAGTGATCAGCTTCAATAGATTCAAATGATGACATAACAGTATCGCTTTTTTCATCTAAAGGTAAACTATCAATGATGGCTAAACGCTCAAAGGATGCAAGCATATGATAATACTTAGGAACAAGTTGTGAGATACCAGAAAATGGTGATTGCAAGTGCCCAACAAGCTGTACTAAAGCTAATAGACCACCCACAGTTAATGCCCCATCAGCTAAACGTAGGGCACCTAATATAATGGATAACCCATAACCTAAAGCAAGAAATCCTGTTAACCCTAATGATGATAGAACAGTTAATTGCTGTTTTTTTAATGCAGCATGTAAATAGATCTCATGAAGTTTATCAAGATGATTTGTCATCTTTTCTTCTGCTTCAAAGGATTTAATGACAGATAATTGAGTGAGTGATTCTTGAATCATGGCTTTAGCATGTGTTTCAGCTTCCTGAAAAGATTTATGTCTTCGTTTGATGGCTGATGAAAGAAGACGAGAGCCTAAGTAAAGCATGACACCTGATCCAATAATGATGAAAGATAAGAAGGGATCAATTAAGAAGAGTAAGATGGATGCACCGATTAAACGCACGGCATAAAACAAAAAACGTGGCAGTAAATCAGTAACTCCATCACTCACCTGTTTTACATCACTGGTTATATGATTAAGAAGATCACCAGAGTGATAGCTTTCAACCTCACATAGTGACGTGTATAGTAATTTTTCATAGAGTGAGCTTCGCATATGGTTTTCAATTTGAACTTGATAGTGTGTTCTAACATAAGGTGTGATGGATGAAACCACAAGTTGTATGAGAAGTAAGGCACCTAGTAAGATTGCATAGAAGATAAACGTAGAAGTTGATGTTGATTGAAGTGCTTCATCGATGGTTTGTTTGGAATAGAAAGCAAAAAAGATGGCTGTTAGACCAAGAATGATTTGAAGAAAACTTAAGATACATAATTTTTTATGATAGGATATCTTTTTTTGTGACAGCCATTTAAATACTGGATTTTTCATGATGTCGACCTCTACAATTAACTTCATTATAGCATAGGATACGTTAGCACTCTTTTTTATTTTTACAATAAAAACTCGTGTTATAATGAGGATAACTTCACCATTAAGGAGTTTTTGATGAAAACATATGACATCGCAGGGATTAAGATAGGTATCGCATACCTTTACGATACATATTTAAAAAACAATATCGAAATCTATGAAAAGAAAGACATCATGGTTGATCATGTGATGACTGTTCAGATGGTTCATGGTATTTCGTATCCAAAGGGTAAGCCTCAGCATCAAAAAAATCCTTATATCATCATCGAGAACAATCAAACCATCATCTTTATAAAAAATAAGGATAACAACGTCCAGTTAAAGATCACACATGATGATAAGTACCATCATGTGTTAATTGAACTCGATCCCGATCTTATCACACATCCGGATGAGTACGAGTATACATGGTTAGGTCTTATGTTTATGGAAATCGCACTACGTTATCAAAAACTACCACTACACGCGTCAGCAATCGATGATCATGGACAAGCAGTCTTAATTAGTGCCCCATCTCAAACAGGTAAATCAACACTTGCCAAACACTGGAAAGAAATTGATTCAGAGATTAGCATCATGAACGATGATAAACCGCTCATTGGATTTCACGATGATGTCTTATCGGTATTCTCATCTCCTTTTTCAGGTAAATCAGCAAGCAATGAGAATAAGATTATTCCACTAAAAGCTATCATCTTTTTATATCAAGGAAAAGAAAATAAAATTGTTGATCTAGATGAGATGGATGTCATTACTGAATTTATGAAAAATATGATGCGTCCAAGAAATGAAAAAACATGGGATGACATGATTGAATTAATCAATCACATCATCTATCAAGTACCCATTAAAAAGTATGTTGCTATCAATGATACATCAGCAGCAACTTATTTAAAAGATGTGATCAATCAAGGAGAAACGACATGAGAATTAAAGAAGGTTTTGTTTTAAAACAAGTAGCCAACAAATGGATTGTTGTTCCAGTTGAAGAGAATGCCATTCATTTTAACGGTTTATTAACACTAAATGATTCGGGATACAAACTGTTTGAGCAACTTCAAGAAGGCGACGTGACAGTTGAAATGCTTATTAAAACACTCACAGATCTCTATGAGGTTGATCGCTCAACAGCCAAACAAGACGTCCTCTCCTTTATCCAAAAACTTAAAGAGAAAGATTTGATTGAATGAGTCGTGTGATTGTTGATAACCAAACGTTTACTAAAGCGTTAGATAGTCTTTTAGAAGAGGGTAAAATAGTTTCTTTTACAGTTAAAGGGAATTCGATGTTACCTTTTTTCAAGCATGATCAAACAGTTGTCAATCTGACTAAAAAAAGTGAATATGAAAGATATGATGTTATTCTTTTTAAATATCACCATCTTGTTAAGTTACATCGGATCATCGCTATCAACGGTGATGACGTGGTAGCTTCAGGTGATTATATTGCTCAAACGGAAACCATCAATAAAGATGATATATTAGGATATGTTCAATCTTTTAAAAACAAACACGAGATTCAATCATTTTCCAAAGGTTATCTTTTTAAAGTTAAACTTTGGCTTGTTATTAAGAAATTGAGATTTTGGAGAAAACGATGAATCAAACGCAAATAGATGTACAAAAAGCTATCCAATCGGCACTACATCACCTACCTTTTGATCATGAGATTCATGATCCAAAGGCTTTTTACATTATGGTCATGGAAAATGGTTTATCGGGACTCATCTTTCCGATATGTAAGGAAGAAAAAACACATCCAGAACTCTACCATCGATTAAAAAGAAATCATTATGATTACATAGCGCGAGATGTTAAACAACTTAAAGCAATCTCTGATATCACAACACTCCTTCAAGAAGAAGGCATTGATCATCTGTTTTTAAAAGGATCTGTATTAAAACACATTTATCCAGAAACATATATGCGTGCCATGGGAGATATAGATATCTTAATCAAAGAACATGAATTAAGTCATATTCACGAAGTATTTAAAGAAAAGAACATCACATGTACATCAAGGTCTGCACAACACGATGTGTTTGAACTTCCTAACGGTATTGTTATCGAAGTTCATCCGACACTTTATCGCAACTTTAACGAAGACTATCAATTCATCAAGGATGTATGGCAATATACTAAAGAAGATAAGCCTCATCTTTATCATTTAAACTATGCATTTGAAATCGTGTATTTACTATATCATTTAGCTAAGCATATTGCAGTTGCTGGCATTGGGTTAAGAAGTGTTTTAGATATCAGTCTTTATTTAAAAACATATGAAGAAAAGATTGATTTCGATGAACTGAATCATATGTTAGATAACATGAAGTTGCGTCAGTTTTTTGATGTTATCATCGATGTTTCACATCG
>CAZETB010000076.1:4151-5189 GCA_964514865.1 uncultured Mariniplasma sp.
CTTATCAACACGTTGATCATAAAGAAGTATTATCAGACAAAAACTTTGATATGCTCATTGATTATCTAACAACCTCAGGTATTCATGGTATTGGAAGAGATAATAACATCATGATGGCACGAGCAACCACGTATGCTAAAAAAGATCAATCAAAAATGAAAATGATATTTGATACCATTTTCCCTAAATTTGAAACGATGGTTGGTATCTATCCCTGGTTAAAGAGATGGGTCGTTTTGTATCCTATAACTTGGGTTTTTAGATGGATTCATATCCTAATCACTAGACCAATTGCTAGCGTTAAAAAACTCAAACAGATGCGAATATCAAAGGAAAAAATTGAAGAACAAAAAGAATTCATGTCATCCATTGGGCTATGACATGTTTTTTTTATAAAAAATATGTAAAAAAAGAACTTATATCTTTAGATATCTTACAATTTTCTTAAGTAAATGCTACAATGAACACATAACGTACAAACTTATGTCAGAGGAGGATTTTTTATGTTGGATCAAAAAACACCCTATGAAAAGCCCGAAGTCGAAGTGATCGAGTTTGTTTTTGAAGATAGTATTGCGTCTAGTACTCTGGAAGGTGCGTGGTTTAATGACACGCTATGGGATTAAGCCATGAAAAAGATACTACTAAGCATACTGATGTTAGTTTCAATGATGATGGTTGGCAGTCGTTTTATTTCAACTGAAGCATTCAGTGATAACAAGACTGTCAATATTACGGGTATTTTTGATCCTGCTGGTGGTCAAACATTCACTGATGCCGATGTATATCCTTATGGATCTAATGTTTCCATGGATTTAACTGGAACACCTGCTGGTCAAAATTTTGCGTTCTGGATTGAAAATGGTATCGTTAAACCTGCATATGCAGTTAACCATGTGTTCACAATAACCAACAATATGAATCTTCAGGTAGTTTTTACACCTGCAGATAAAGTTGTTGCTGTTTTTATGGATGTTAATGGGGGCTACCTAGGTTCACGTTATGTGACATCGGGAGGGGCTGCTGATACGACATTGA
>CAZETB010000077.1:0-5171 GCA_964514865.1 uncultured Mariniplasma sp.
CCACTGTCTATTCATTTTCATATTTGGTTGTGACCGATACGGTCATGCCTGTTAGTGTATTTCATAATTTACTGACCTGAGTATAAATATGTAATAAAAGTCTTCCTCCCGTCATGTGTTATGATAGAAAAGCTGAAAGCTTACTATATTTTATTAGGTAGTATGTGATTATCTGGGGGTACCCTCCAGCCTGCCTTCGGCCTTATGTGGCGTGAGTTTCCCATCTGCGAGTCCGGTTTGAGACTTTTACCGCTTTTACCGCTTTTCTACCACTTTCTTCCATTTATTTTGTGATTTTTTACCGCTTTCAGGAAAAATCATTTTTTTACCTCAAAAAACCTCCGCCCAGGGCGATTTTTAAAATTTGTTTTTAAGAGTTTTTAAACCCTTTTAGACTGTTACGGTGTAAGGCTTTCTAGTATTTTAAAAAATGACTTCTTAAAATTCCTTAAAAATCTTTTAAAAATATAAGACTAATATTCAAGCCATTCTTTTAAATACCTTTTAAATTGTTTTTAAAAGCGGTTTTAATGTTTTATGGAACATCTGTCGATAGTGTTTAAATAAAAGAAGTAGATATCTGCTTTATAATTTATCTACTTTTATAAAATAGACATCTACATCTGTTATTCACTTAAGCCTTTACCCACATGGCAAATGCTTTTTTACCGTAGTCACGGGCGAAATAAGTCCGGCCATTCCTGGTAAAATATGGTCTAAATATAAGTTTTCTACCAGGTTTACGACCGAAATACTTCCTCAAAAAATTATCCATTAACCTTACTCCTTTCTGAAGGAGTTCTTATTGACTAACCGAATATATTAAGTGATAAGATTTACATGGAGGGTTAGTCAATGAAAAATCCTTCTTGAATGCCAGAAGTTTCCGCTTCTGGTATTTTATTTTATTCTATTATTTCTTTGCCACATGTGAATTTTACAATGAGATTTCTTATTTATTAATAGTTTTTAAATATAACTTGTATACATCTACTTTATTAACTTGTATACAAGTCCCATAAATAGATGTATACAAGTTATATTTCTCCTAATATCCTTGCTATTACTGATAAATCTTTAGTTTCATTTAGTGTTATTTTTAATAAAATTTTATCTTTTTTGTCTATTTCATCCAGGGTATCATTAATAAATTTTTTGAATACAGGTAAATTTTCGTTACGTATAATAAAAAACCAGTGCGTGGAATGTCTTGCTCCTGGTATATTATAGGTCAGCCCTTTGCCTTTTAGATGATTCATGAGTTTTATCTTGTTAATTGTTTTTACGGTATAAGGTTCAATATGAAACAACTCACACTCTTCGTTACCTGGTAACTTATCTAATAAATTAAAAACTTTTTCTTTGTTTCTTCCGGTACATTCGATATCGAACTGAATGAAATTACCCCGCGTGAACCAATTGTATCCTTCGTTTGAATATTCACTCTTCAATCTGTTTCTTGCTTCTTCTGATAATAAGGGTTCGTAGGTGTTAATAATGGCATCGCTGAGGAGGTTTAATTTTACGCTATATTTTTCTTTTCGAGTTTTATAGCCTTGTTCTTTTAGGTATTCTTCTATTGTATCGTTTGCTCTATAGGTAATCCTGACGGTTGAATTTTCTTTCGGTTTATAATCATTAGGTTTCATGTAATTACCCCGTCCAGCTATTTTTAATTTTTAAGACTTTTTAAATCCCTTTAGATTATTGTACCGTAATGCTTTGACTTACTTTTTTACAATAATCCCTAAACACTTTTTAAAAGAAATTTAAACGCCCTTAAAAAAAGAAAACAGTGGAGACCTCTCCACTCTCTTTCTCTACTTATCTTTATTTCTCTCTCTTACTCGCGGCACTCCCATTCCCAGCATCTACCGCCAGAGTGCCATCTTCCCCCCCCGAATATCGGGCATCCAGAAGGTTGCAACCCCTATGACTTCCACATTCTCATTTTGCTCCATAATCTCACCTTTGCAGTTCTGGAATACCACTGTTCCACCGGAGAGCAGCTTTACTTTCTTGAGAACAGGCTGCACTTCTCCTGACTCATACACCGCCAGTAAGACTATATTGCCATGTTCTATCGTGGTTTGCTTTCTGATAAAAACAAGCATCCCGGATGTTATGCCGTATTCGGTCATAGAATCGCCTTTTGTTTTCATGACAAAATCCGCTTTAATGTTGAACTTTTTAGGAAGGGGAATCCGATCGATTATATGATCTTCTGCTATGGCAGAAGGTATACCGCAGGCTATAGAGCCGTCTATAACCGGGTAATCTTTGCTGTCGTAATCATCTGCCGCCTGGTCATCCATCCAGGGCGGGATGGATGGAGCCGTATAGGTTGTCTTCTCCTCCCGGACGGTAAGAGCGGATTGTACAGGAGGACTGTAGATGAGTTTGTTGAGGTTTATTGCCTTGTTGGTTGCCTGTTTCAGGTCTTTTATTAAGTCCTGTATTTCCGGTACTAGATTGAGGTCTTCTATTTGAGGTGATTTGTTTTTATTATTAATTAACATATCACCTTCGCCAGTTAGGAGCCAGTTGATATTTACATTATATTTACTGCAAAATACCGTCAAAACGTTCAACGGTGGTTCATTATCACCTGTTTCCCAGTAGGAGACTGCTCTTTGTTTTAAATTGAATTCTTTAGCAAGCTGTTCCTGAGCAATCTTTATTGTTTTGCGAACTTTTTTAAATCGTTCATGGAAACACATGTAAATCACCATTTTCTATTTTAGCATTTAAAATGCTAAAACATATTGACTTTAGCATTTTTTATGCTAAAATATATTTGTAAATCAACTTCTTGATTAAAAGGATAACATACTATGAATAAAAACGCAAGAGACCTTAAAGTGAAGCTAATACAAGCGGGGATTAAGCAAAAAGATATAGCTAATAAGGCTAAAGTCTCAGAATCGTTAGTGAGTCACGTTGTGGCGGGTAGAATAAAAAGTGCTAAAGTTTCAAAAATAATACAAGAAATGCTTGGTGAGAAATAATGAAAAAGAAATCTATTTCAAATGAAAGTTTCCAACTTGGTGTAAAAGTTGGAAACCAAGTTAGAAACCAAGAAATGAAAGTTTCTTACTCTCGAAATCCTAATAATGGTAAAGGTTTTTCAAGTAAAGATGTTTGGTTGAGTGCCGAGGAAGTTGGAAACTTATTAAAAGTGTCAGTACAGGCGATTAGGAAAAACTGCAAGCATAAAAAATATACATCCAGATGGGGGAAGGCTAAAGGAGGAAGAGAAGGTAAGAAATATGAAGTCCTTCTCTCTTCCCTCCCAATTAAAGCCCAGAGCGAATACTGGAATAACCTCATGGAGGATCAGGGATTAATAGAAACCGCTCCTCTTGAAGATGATATGGATATAGCCCGCCATGAATATGACATGTCTCCTCAGTGGAGAAGAGACGGGTTTGATAAAAACTTCCTTGCCTATCGTATCACCGAACATGTAAAAGGCAAGGAAGAAATAGAGGCAATTCTATCGGAGCATAATAAAAAAGATTCTATAATAAAAGTTCCTGAGAGCTATCAGTCAATATGCCGCCTTCGTGTAATAAAATCCCGGTGCGGATACATGGGATTTTTTCCCAATTACGGAAAGAACTCCATGAAAACACTGGTTCAGGAGGAGTGGCTTGATTTTTATTGCTCCCTGTATCTATCGGATAAAAAGCCTTCTGTGGAAAACTGCTGGAGAGATACCGTATCTTATTTTATCAATAAAGAGCCGTCTTTAAAAATGGAAGATTTCCCCTGTGCCGCAACATTCGATAAACAACTTAAGTCCAGATATTCACCCGGCCATATATGCCTGAAAAGAGACGGAGAAGCGGTTTACAATCGAAGATTTGGAAATTACGTAGAGCGCGATTATTCCAATATAAAACCCGGCGAATGTTATGTCTCGGATCATGCTCAGTTAGATGTTGCGGTAAAACTGTCAACCGGAAAAATCTGCTTCCCCTGGGTAACGTCATGGGTGGACTTTAGAACCGGCAAATGGCTCGGATGGAACCTGCATGCAGAGTCTCCTAATTCAGATCATATTTTCCAGACATTCTTCTATTCGGTTGATAATTACGGAATCCCCCATTTTGTTTATATAGATAACGGAAAAGATTACCGGAGCTCTGATTTTTCAGGGGGAAGAAAAAGAAGTAAAAAAATAACTCTGTCTATTGATGAAGGTAAATCAAAAACTGCCCTTGAGAAGCTCGGCACTGAAGTTATATTTGCAAACCCCTACGGTCCTCAGGCCAAGTCGATTATAGAGAGAAGCTTTCTGAAAGTAAAAGAAAGATTTTCTAAATTCATGGTTGGGTACAGGGGCGGTAACACTCAGGAGCGTCCCGAAGGACTGGAAGCGGAAATAAAACAGGACAAACTTATGACTGTCGATGAAATTTCAGAATTGTTTGACAGGTTCATTGCAAATGTTCTGAATAAAATGCCCGCTAAAGGTAAGTTGCTTAACGGCATGTGTCCTGATGAACTCTGGGAGAAAGAACGGATTGCGCCCAGGGTAGCAGCAAAGCAATCCCTTGCCCTGGCCTGCATGAGGAAATCGAAAGCAGTTACTATTATTAAAAATGGAGTGTGGGATTCTAAGATAGGTCATTCCTACTGGGGCGACTGGATGGATGAGTGTAAAGGAAGGAAAGTTTATCTTCTCAGAGATCCGAAAAAATATCAGGAAGCATGGGTTTTCAGTGTTGAAGATAATGAAGCTTTCCTGGGTATGGCCTATATCGGTGAATTTAACGCTCCTGCTATCACGAAGACGGACGCGGATAAGGTAAAGCTTGAGGGAGTTATTGCTAAAAAGAAAAGGTCTTTAAAGCTGGAAAAAGCCTATTTCGAATCCAGGGAAGAAATCTCCAATCAGGAGAAGGTTGCCTTAATGGAGAGATATACGGCTCTGGTAAATGAAGAGCGCGGTTATACTCCCTCTACTGATAAACCGAAAGTTGTAGAGATGGTTTCTACTCCCCTGGATAACGTAACAAGAAAAATCGAGCTTGAAGCAGAGAGAATAAGGGAAAACAACAGTAAGATAATTCCTATTAAGGAGCCGAAAAAAGAAAAACCATTCCCCTTCTGGTGCGATAGGCTCAGTACTGAGGAATGGGAAGAAAAAATGAGAACAATGGGGG
>CAZETB010000078.1:0-5145 GCA_964514865.1 uncultured Mariniplasma sp.
GAGGAATTCGAGAAAGATATTTGGGATTGTCGTAAAATCTCCTGTGTTAACTGTTACCAATCACCATAATTGATACTAAATCACACTAAAAATCACTCTTTTTGAGACCGGATAAAAGAAAAATATAAAAAAATTAGCAAAGAAGCAGGAATTCGCCTGCTTTTTTGCTATTTAATAAATAAAAAACCTAAAATTCGCATGATAAGTATAACGATTGAATCGGAAAATTGCAACTCCTGGAAAAGAAAAGATTTTAAAAATACCACTGAATATGAGCTAGAATGTAGTTCATGCTCGGCATATGGTAGATTTTCGTATGTCCGGAAATATTTTATCTGGCGTTGGGAAATTGATATACCTTGCGATTGGAAGTTTGGCGAATGGGATAGGATCCGGCTATACCCAGTGCAGGTTCCGATTGTAATAATAAAATGCGAGTTATGCGGTGAAGTATTACGGGTATACCCCTCTTTCGTTTTAAGGGGAACAACCCTCACGTTTTCAGCATTGGTTTTTGTGGCATTTGCTCGCGCATCATCAGACCTTAAATGGCGGGGCATCCCGGATAAATTTTGTGATGAGGAAAACAAAATTGCACACAGCACTCTCTTTAAGGCTGTGCATGGATTAGGTAAAAGTTTGACAGAATGCAATAAAAAAGTCAGAGAAGCAGTAGAGGAACTGATTAACCGATATCGATTCCCAGGCTTAGATGAGGAATCCAATCCTACCTGGCCGCCGAAGAAATCACGGTACGAACACACCCTAAAACAGGAGGCATCATTAAGGGAAATACTTTTTCCACTAGCCTATCTTAAATCCAGGTATGACACATTAGCCAAATTGTTTTTTACATACCTGCGCCCTTTGAGAATTATCCTATCTGATCTATCCCCTCCGGTAAGCAAATTACCCTATAGATAAACCATGTATGGGATAAATTAACATTCCCTAATATTATCGAAACACCCAGTTTTCCCCGGAAATGATATATTTGAATTGCAGGGACAAATAAATCTGGAATTTGTATCTTAAGGGAAAATATCAGGGAAAGGGGGTGAAAAAAGTGACGGTTAGGGATCGAAAAACAGAGGATTTAATAAATTCCGGTGAAATCCTCTATTTGCCATGCCATAAACTTATGGATCATCCTCTTCATTTTGATTTTTACCAGCAATCACATTTGGAAGGTATGGTAGCATCAATTCGGGAAGCCGGTCTTCTAGAGCCGATCATTGTATGTCCCTTCGGTGACTCATACAGAATCTTAAGTGGGCATTACCGGATACGTGCGGTAAGAAGGTTGAAATGGAAGCAGGTTTTATGCCGGGTGGTAGAATGCAATGACAGGCTTTCCGCTATCATTTATTGCACGTCAAATCTTTTAACCCGTGGCCTTAGCGCAATAGAGGAGGCATATATAATATCCGGGCTGATATCGAAGGAAAGCTTTACCATGGGGGAGATAGGTAAGTTATGGGGAAAGAGTAAATCATGGGTGTCCAGGAGACTTAGTTTACTTACTCATCTTGATCCCAAAATGAGAAAAGAAATGGAAAAAGGTTTTTTAAATCCGAGGGTAGCGCAAGAGTTAGCGCGGTTGCCCCAGGGCAACGACCAAGAAAGGGTGCTGACCATTGTCAAAAGGGAGCATTTAGGGAAGGATGCAGCAGCGGAGCTTGTTTCATGGTGGTTGGGTGCCGGTGAAGATGCGCGGAAGATATTAGAGGAAAAAAGTTCTTTAAAAGTACCAGAAAAGATTTATGGTTGTGATTTTTTAAAAAGGAACCTGGCAAAGCATTTATCAGATTGTATCAGCTTACTAACCCGCTTGGTATCTATGGTTAAAGAAGAAAAGGTTATCGGCTGGTGGCCTATGGATAAGTATCATTCCTTTAAAACTATTTCCCTTGAACTTGACTGCATCATAAAAGAGCAAATGACTGTTTCTGGGGAGAGATAGAAATGAGACGAACCTATGAGGAGAGAAAAACTAAAAAAGAATTCAAGATGAATATTGTAAATCGGATCAAAGACCTGACCCCAAAGGATCGGGCTAGGGTGGTGGAGGAAATACTCGCTCAAAAATATACAATTCCCTATTCCTCCAAAGATGAGATCAGCAAAGCCACCATTTATCGCTGGTTAAAAGAATTCCGGGAAAATCGTAATGCGGAAACTGTGTTATTAGGAAAATTAAGGAGTGACCGGGGGATTTTTCAAGGACTAACAGAGATGCAAAAGACGGCTTTAAAAAGATGGCGTTATGATAATCCTTACCGGAGTATAGAAGATTTAAGGGAAGAACTTGCGGCTCATCCGGAAACCACATCCGATCCCCTGCCTTCTCAAGCAACTATTGCAAGATATTTACGGTCGGAGGGTCTTTCCAGAAAGGCCCTCCTAAAAGGGATAAAACCTCAAACAAAGGTGCGCCTGGCTTTTGAGGCAGATTACCCCCAGCAAATTTGGATGGCAGATACCAAAGGCCCAGATATTTATGTGGCTGATCCGGATCATCCGGGGAAAAGTATTGTAGCAAAGCCCATAGCACTTCTGGATGATCATTCCAGGTACGCAGTGGCAGTAATGTATGTCATCGTAGAAAATGAATACGCAGTCATGGAGCTTTTTTGCCAGGCTATACTTTTATACGGTATTCCGGAGATCCTGTACTTGGATCGGGGTAGTCCTTACATGGGAAAAAGTCTTAAAAAAGCAGCAAGTCTCATTGGCTGTAATATTATCCACACAGCAAAAAAAGATCCAAGTGCAAAAGGGAAAATTGAGAAAATTCTGAGAACCTTCCATGAAAGGTTTGAACATGAAATGATGGTACAGGGGAAGGACGGAATAGATCTTAAGGAATATAACAGGTATCTTCAGGCTTACATCGGCCAGGACTACAATCGAAGTGTGCATCATTCAACCAAGGCAAGTCCGGAAGAAAGGTTTTTTGCCTTTCCCGCAGAGTTTCGGCGTTGGATTAGTAAAGATGCTCTTTCAAGGATTTTCCTCCCGACGAGGTCTGCCTCTGTGACGAAAACCGGTCTTGTCCGGGTGAATAATCTCAAATATCTGGTAACCCATGCTTTCCTGTGGTGTAAAAAGGTTGAGGTTAGATACTCCTACTCTGATAAAAGCAAGGTATATGTGTGGTATCAGGAACAATTTTATGGCGAGGCCTATGTTTACACTGAAGAAAACGACTTCATTAAGAGGGAAAAGCTTACGGAAATGATTAATGCGGTACCGGAAATTATCTTGCCGGAAATCGGGGAGGTCCCTCTCTATGGACGATTGGACAGACAACTGGCAAAGCACCGGGAAGAATTGGCCGATATGGAGGTTAATGAGCAATTAGCAGCAAACAAACAGAAAAAAGAACAGGTACGGGCGAACCTTTTAAAAGAAACTCAACAAAATCCAGTGTCTTTTGAAAACAAACCAATTAATTTCCAGGTAGATGAGTTTATCTATCTTCTTATGAAGCTTTTAAGAAAAAAGTTTACCCCCTCCGAGAGGCTTGCTGCCCATACTCTATGGAATTCAGCGGGGCCCATAGATGAAAAGCTTGTCCGATGTACAGTGGGGCAGCTCTTGGGAGATGAGCATCCCATAGAAGATGTCAGAGGCTATCTGGAGGAAATACGTCTTGCTGTTTTAACAAATAAATAGCCGATTGAAAGGAGTTATCATCATGAATGCAATTGATGAAATGGTCACTAACGAATTTTTGACTTATTGGGGCTTTCTAAAAATACCTTTCCCCAAGGTTTGTGACCCGACAAATACTTTTCTTAATACTCGCTACGATCAAGCCCTAAAAAGACTTAACCAGCTTTTATACACAAGGGAAATAGGAGTTGTCATTGGTGAAGCCGGTAATGGTAAAAGTACCCTGATGGATATCTTCTTAAGTAAAATATCCTCAACCAGATACAAGATTATCCCCATCTCTGTTCCCCAGAATAAACCCCGGGAGCTTTACCGGTCAATCTCCGCGGCCATGGGGGTCAATACCTCCTGGTTTGGCGCAGATGCTCTTAAAGTAGTAGATCTGTTGACATATTCCTACATAGAATCGAACCGGCCTAATCTTATCCTGATTGATGAGGCACACGTCCTTACTCCGGCTACTCTTAATGAACTGAGGCTTTTAACCAATACCAAGGTGAAAAATGAGCCACTGATTACACTTATTCTTTTCGGACAACCCTCCCTCTCCTCAACCCTTAAGCTTCCCGCCATGATTCCCCTGGCTCAAAGGGTGGGAGCATGGATTACACTGAGTTTTTTTAACGAGGAAGAAACGATTAATTATATTGATTGGCAAATTAAAAATGCGGGTTTAAATAAGGAGATCTTCCTTCCCACGACAAAGAAAGCAATATTCAGAAGATCCCAAGGCAATCCTAGGATGATCAACCGATTATGCTGGGAAAGTCTCAACCAGGGCTGTTTGGATGGTGTGGACGTGATTACAGAAGAGTTGTTTGCCCATGTATGCAAAAATCTGGGGCCACATTTAGGAAATTAAGGGGGTGATAGAACGTGAAGATCATGTTAAATAAAGAAGATATCGATGAGCTTCATAACTGCATAGAAAAAAATATTGATTTTACCGTGAGTATCATCAACAATTACGTTCATAATGATGAGCTTGCCGCCGTACTTGAAGAGAAGTTCAGGGAAATCTTGTATTACTTGGACAAGGCATACAACCCCGAACTGGTGGAATTAAAACGCCAATCCAGAGTATATTACCAGAAATGGCTTGGACTTAAGGATAAGGATAAAAGCACGGCCAATGCTGTTTATCTGGAGTATATGAAGCTAAAATGCAAAATTCTCGAAATGGAAATACCATTCTAAAACGGTGTACCACCGTTAAGCCCATTGTACCAATGGGTACCGGTTGAAAACAACCGGTTCAAGACCAATAAAAGTGAAGAATGTCCCGTTATGTCTTCCCTCCGTTTTTAATGGAGGGATTTTTGTTTTGCATTTTCGCTTTAAGTAGTTAGGGTTAATGCCCCGTTAGTCTCAAAAAAGATGATTATTCCAGTCTTAAAAAGGGTGACCGGGAACAATAAGAAATAGGTTGCAAAAAAACAGGTAGATTATTTACAGGGATAAAAAGTC
>CAZETB010000079.1:0-4832 GCA_964514865.1 uncultured Mariniplasma sp.
TCCGAATCGAACTTTTGCACCGGATACAGGCATCGCGTAAACCCGTTGAAGAGGTACTTTGCCATGTTGCTCTTGTCTGAAGGCGACACACGATAATCGAGAGGCGGATCCGCTATGTTATAGGTATAGGCGCTTTCCCTGAGTTCAGTATAGCCTTTGCTGACCTTCACGTCATATCCGGCTGCGTCCTCCCAGTAGTGGGCCTGCATCTGCGAGTGGATGAAACGGGCGATGTCACGCTGGTAGCAACGAAGCACCTTGCGGGTGTCTTCTTCGGAAAGATAGCTCTGGAAATGCCTCACCGTCTGAGCGGCAAGATCGTAGAGCAAATCGGCATGATCATCGTAAGAAATATCATCGAAATCGACCAGACCGCTCACCACGTAATCCTCCAGTTTGGATTCCTCACGGCTGCCGCGACCCAAGGCCAATACTTCAAGCTGATTAGTGCGCAAATGCTGGATCCACAGTTCGTCGGATACGGCCGGGTACCCTAGCGCCTCTAATGAAAGTGTGAACGGTTTGAAGCCGGATTTTACCTCACCTCTCGGCACCACCAGGATCCGCGGAATGTTGATGGTCTGGGCTGTAACCTGTTCCACGGTCTTGGCCACCACAGCCGCGATGTTTGGCTCCTCCACAACACCATCAACTTCCAGTTGTACGGGCTGACGCTGTTCTTCAACCGCCTTGACGATGGCAGCCTGAATCTCCGGTCTCTGCAAATGGCTCACATTGGGCAGCAACTCGGGTTGATTCCCCATCTTGCGGATGACGTCCCAGGCGATCTTCGCCACCTGCTGTTCTTCAGGTTTCGTGAAAACCGGTGCCCGGTCCTGACCGGCCACCGTGGTTGTGCCGGTCACCTGCTGCGGCTTGATCCCCAGTGTCGTTGCCAAGTTCGTCTGGGAGATGACCGTGACCGTCTTTTGGCCCAGTTCTGCCTCATCGAGCACCACAGCCTGCAACCGGATCGCCGAATCGGGCCGGTTGGCCTCGTCGATGATCTCCTGGAACTTGTCATGAGCCACGATATTCAGCCTGTCCACGGCCGTTACTCCTGTTCTCCTTCCGTAGGGCAGACGAAGCCCACGGCCGATGGACTGTTCGATCAGGATGCGGGCATTGGCCGCTCGCAGGGGGACGATGGTGTAGAGATTGGTCACGTCCCAGCCTTCCTTGAGCATGTTGACATGGATGACGATCTCCGTGGGCTCGGTCGTCGCTTCGACCTTTAGGAGCCGCTCGATCATCTCCTCCTCTTCCTTGCCGGTCCTGCTGGAGTCCACCTGAATGACTTTTTCCCGGTAACGCCCATCGAAGAAGGCGTCGGACTGGATCATCTGCATCAACTGGCCGGCATGGGTCGTATCGCGGGCGATCACCAGCAAAAAGGGCTTCACAATCAAGTGGCTGCTTTCCCGGGCGTAGGTCTCCAGTTCCACCTTTACGCTCTCATGCAGCCGGATGCCGTCCTCCAGCTTCAGACGTTCGATCTCATCGTGGGACATCCCCGTCGGGTTGAAATTCTTGCGGGTCACCACGGCTGGTTCCTTGACGAAGCCGTCGGCCATGGCCCTGCCCAACGGGTAGTCATAGATCACATTCTTGAACGGCGCCGGCCCATGGTTCGTTTCCACAAACGGCGTAGCGGTCAGCTCCAGCCCCAGGATCGGTTTAAGCTCATTGATTGCCCGTACCCCGGCACTGGCCCGGTAGCGGTGCGATTCATCCATGATCAGAACCAGGTCAGGCAGGCCTGAGAGGTAATCGAAATAGCTCTGGCCGATGTATTCTGACAGACGCTTGATGCGGGGCGACTTACCACCGCGAACCTCGGTGTTGATCTTGGAGATGTTGAAGATGTTGATCTTGCAGCGCAGAAGCTCGTCGAACAGCGTGACCGCCATTCCCTCGTAATTGTCCCCGGTGACAATGGACGGAGCATCGGTGGCGAATTCTGCGATACCCTTGAAGACGTATTTCGTGGTGTTGGGCGTGAAATCGGTGATGAGCTTGTTGTAGATGGTCAGGTTCGGGGCCATTACGAAGAAGTTGTTGATGCCGCGGGCGAGGTGCAGGTAGCTGATGAAGGCACCCATAAGCCGCGTCTTGCCCACGCCGGTTGCCAGGGCAAAGCAGAGGGAGGGGAACTCCCGCTCGAAATCCGTTACCGACGGAAATTCGCTCCGGATGGTCGTAAGTTGGTCGTCAGCAGTCGCTGTTTTTCCGGGCGGAGCAATCTCCATGATGCGATCGAGGATCTCCAGCGAGCGCCGTTGCGGCGCGCGCAGGCTCAGACGGCCAGCGATGGCGTTTACGTATCGATTCATTCCTCACCCCTCTCCCCGAAGAGTTCCAGTTGTCCGGACTTGGGCGGCGCCGCGGGCAGGTTTTCCACCTTCAGAGAATAATCATCATGGCCCCATTCACACCGGGAGAGAACCTGTCTTGGAATTTTTTTTACAGTGAGATTAGGATGATCTCCACGTGAACGGAAGGCCGTGCAGAGGACCAGGAGCGATCGCTCCTGTCCAACTTCGTCGGAGAGCTGCAGGAGCTGCTCATGGGTCAGGTTGGCTGTGGTTACATAGATGAAATCCCGCTCTGTAGAACGGCCGTGCTGCCAGTAGATCGAATCGCTGGGCGCATAGGTGAACCCCTCCAGCTTACACAGCGCCTCGGCGAGCATGGCGGCGTTGTACGTCTTGTTGATGACCCAGTTGCCCCACTTGTCCTTTTCCAGGAGCGAAGGGGCAAGCCGGTAGTAGCGGAACCCGCCGCCGCCTACCCAGTTCACGGCTTTGGTGATGCCACCGGGATCTTCACCGTCGATGACCTTCTTCAGACGCGGGATGATGTGGGTGTGGCAGTGCTCGCCCAGTTCCACCATGATCCACCGTCTTTTCATCTTGTGGGCTACAGCTCCCGTCGTACCGGAGCCAGCGAAAGAGTCGAGGACAACATCGCCGGGTGAGGTGGCAATGTGAATTATTCTTTCCAAGAGCAATTCGGGCTTGGGGGTTGAAAATGGCTCTGAAAAATTGGACTTTTGGTCGATCATAGCAGTCTGAGTACTTCCAACTTCACTGCTGAGCCATACACTTCTAGGGACAATCGGTTCGGCATGTTTGAGAAACATCTTTAAACGCGGGACCTTTGAACCACCATTCTTCCCCCAATACAAAAGCCCTTCAGATTCATTCTTTACATGAGTCTCTTGTCCATACCTCCACGTTAATGTTTCTGGGGGGAAAACGACATCACCCGTATAAGGATTTTTTATACCGTAGAAAAGATTGGGCCGTTCGGCTTTGGTCTTGTTACCTGTATATGTAACAGAATTCCATGGTCCCCTGGGATCGTCATCCGGATTCTTGTAATAGGAATTTTGTTGCTCATTTCGTGGAAGTCGATTGGGAGTCCATTTAGATTTATCTCGTGCATAAACAAGAATAAAGTCATGATCTGTACTAAAATATTTTGCATCATTTGCAGGTGAAACGCGTTTCATCCATGTAACCGATGACACAAAATTCCCCCGCCCAAACAATTCATCGCACAACACCTTCAGATAATGTGCTTCGTTGTCATCGATGGTGATCCAGAGAGAACCGTCCTCAGACAACAGTCGCCGAATGATCTCCAGGCGGTCGCGCATCAGGCTCAACCAGATTGAATGCTCTAGTCCGTCGTCATAGTGAGTGAAGGCGCTTCCTGTGTTGTAAGGCGGATCAATGAAGACGCATTTCACCTTACCTGCAAACTCCGCCTCCAAAGCTTTTAAAGCTAGTAGGTTGTCGCCAAATATGAGCCGATTGTCGAATATGTCCGTCCCCGACACCCGGTGTGCCGCATGGTAGGACCGCTCCGGATCCTCTAGAAGGATCCGTGGTTCTAACCGTGGCCGGTTTTCCTTACCTATCCATGTAAGTTCAAGCTTTAAAGATTTTGCCATGCAAATAATCCTATCGTTTAAGATAACCTGCCCTATGCAGTCTCAGAATACTTTGAAAACAGAACTCGGAACCCCTGCTCTATGTTCTTATAATCTACACTATTAGGTATTTCCCCACTTGTGAGGTCTTGGAGAAAGGAAATGAACCTCCGACCCTTCTCATATTCTGCATTGGCTTGCTCTTTAGTTATCTGCTTGGGTGTGGTATGCACATCCCCAATTTTTCCTAATTCAACATATAATGACCGCTGCTTGGCTCTGTCTTGCTTCCCTTCAGAGACTCTCAAGGCCGTCTCTTCATAACTTGGATCTTCAGCCCATACCCATGTATTTGATTCCCATCGTCCGATTTTTTCGTGGCGGAGGATAAACATAGAATCGGTTACTCTTGCTGGAATATTCAACCGTTTGTTCTCCAATATGAAACTATTCATTCTCTTCATAAACTCGTCATCATCGGTAAGAAAGTCGATTACAACACACAATAATTGTTTACATCTGTGATCACGTGTTGCTCGAAATATTTGAACATTCCATGGAATTGCTTCTATAGATACTAAGAATAATAGAAAACCTTTGGCACACTCTTCCTGAGCGATTATGGATAGATAATATCTCGTTGCTTGTGGATCTTCATATTCTAAAAGTTCAGCCTCGCCCAGAAGCCGCTGGCCATTCTCTAAACACAATATGGCAGATTTAGTGAATCTATCCTTTTTCTCTGGCATATCTCCTATGACGGTTGACCACTAACATCCGCGTTACCTTATGTGAATGAAACGCTCGTCTATAACTCCTTCTGGACCCGCGGTAGATAATTAGTCGTCCCTGAAAAAAGCTTCAATTAGCACAGACAGGGTTTAAGCATACTGCT
>CAZETB010000080.1:0-4764 GCA_964514865.1 uncultured Mariniplasma sp.
TTTATCATGAAAGGTAGGTGACATATATGGCACAACAAGTTAAACAAGCTCCAAAAGCTCCAGTCAAACAAGCTCCAGTACAACCAGCTAAACCAGCACAAAAAACTCCAGTACAACCCGTTAAACCTGCAGGCAAAAAATGAGTAAGATAATTTAATCACAAGTTAAAAAAAGAAAATGACACTTTCCACAAGTCGCTATGTTACATAACGACTTGTTTTTGTTTTTATTTGACGTTTTTCATTTATTTCTTTATGTAAGCTGTTTTTATCATAATTAATAATTTATTAAGTATGAATTCTCCTTAGTGTCACATGGTCTTTCCTGTGATAAAATGGTAACAAAGAGATTTCACAAAAACTTCTTTGATCATAATGTACGTAAAATAACTTACACGAAAAAGGGGAAATGACATATGAAAGCTTTACTTAAAAAACCATGGTTTATGGGAACGGTTATGCTGGGGTTGTTGTTGCTGATTTTTTTTATTAATTTATGGGTGATTTCAATCAAACTCAAATCACCTTACGAAAATGACAGCATCTTGATTCTAGCGAATAATTTTCAAGATGGGTTTTATATCAACATCTTTTCATTTGTCTATAAAATTGTCTTTTTCGTATCAATTGTCCCCATTTTGTTTTCTTTGTTCAGTTTCTTTAGGAAAAGTCATTGGGGTTATACGGTAGCTCTTTTATTCTTCCTAGGCATGTTTGCTTCACTCGTTGTCTTCCAAGTATTGTATAATGCACTTACACTATTTCAGATTATCTTGATCATCATCAGCATTGTCCTTCTGGCAGCCCTCTTTGTATTATCCATCTTTCGAGGACGCATGATTCGATTAGAGATTGATGAAGAAGTTGAAGAGAAGAATAAAGCACTTGCTTCAACGCGTATTCCTCTCTTTGTTTTAATCATCAATGTGATTTCATTAATTGTCTTTCTTACGACTTTCTTTATCCCGTTATACGGTTTAACAGAAGGTGGCGATACATACTATGCGCTATTAATTAATGTGCTATTGATGGGTGATACACAACTTGAAACACTGATCTATTTCTTAGCTAACTTCATGATTTTCTTAGCTTTATTTCTTTATTTTGCTCACGGTTTATCCCACTATTTCTTTGATAAAGAAAAATTTGTTTCAAAGTCAAACACACTCATTAATTTTTCATTTCTATCAACCATTATCTTTTTCTTGACAGGACTAGCCATTTACATGTATTACACCATCGCAGGTCAGATCGCTGAAAGTTATGCATTTATTCCAATGCTGATCATGTGTTTAGTCATCTTTGCATTTGCGATATTTAAAGGAAAATATCGTGCATACAGTCAGGTGATTGCAGAAGAAACGAAAGCACGTTACAGTAAAATAGAACCTCTTTTGTATGTGTTCTTATTAACAGCTGTTTCCGTACTGATGTTGTTACTAAAGATTATTAGAATTGTCATCACTTATAATTCAATCAGTTATTCTGTTGAATTAACAGGTATAACCATTTTAAGAGATTATGCGATTTTAGATCCTGGGTATCGATTGGTAGCTTATCTTCTTGTTATCATGTTGATCTCTGTTGGTTTGTCTTTAGTAGTTGCATTAAGTAGTTATTTATCGAAACATAAACAATTTAGTTCTATCGTTAAGTTTACTACCATTGTCAATGTATTCTTTGTCTTTATCATTGCGATATCAGGTTATTATTTTCAGATTGCTAAAGAAATCAACCAAAGTGTTCTTCTTGAAGTCTTTAGCCTCTATGGTATCAGTCTACCGAGTCTAGTCGACTACGATTACACGATTAAAACAGATGCAATTTACGCACTTGTTGCAGCTGTTGTTGTTTTGATCATGATGTTTGTCAGAAAAGCATTTGATCGAGACGAACTGAGTGATTTAGAACTTAGTGTTGCACCTGCTGATCAACAAGTTGAATCAACTCAATCAGGATCATCCGATAAGCTTGATGAAATTTCTTATCAAAACTTTGATCCGTGTCCTGCTTTAACTGATTTGGATTCAAAAGTTATTGGTTTTAAAGAAGATCTAGAAAGAAGAAAAACTTATAGTGCTAATGGATCAACCTTAAATGATTTGATTCATTTCGTTGTTGATTATGCGAGAAATTCAAGACTTCACTTATCCTATACACCTGAAGATATCGCAACCTTCGTTGCTGGTTTAGGTGCGAGCCGTCTATCCATTCTTCAGGGGATGTCAGGAACTGGGAAAACAAGTTTACCTAAGATCTTCTCCGAAGCTATCGTTGGTAATTGCGACATCATTGAAGTTGAATCTTCTTGGAAAGATAAAAATGAATTACTGGGATATTATAATGAGTTCTCCATGAAATATACACCGAAGAAGTTTACGTTAGCTTTATATAAAGCAGCTTTAAATCCTGAAATCTTCACATTTATTCTTTTGGATGAAATGAACTTATCTCGTATTGAATATTATTTCTCTGATTTCTTATCTTTGATGGAAAATGAAGAAAACCAAAGAGAAATCAAACTGATCAATATCAATTTAAAACGTGTTGAACAAGATGAAGAAATCGACTATCTTGCATTAAGTCATGGTAACACCCTCAAAGTACCGCCGAATGTATGGTTTATTGGTACAGCAAACCGTGATGAGTCTACCTTTGTCATCTCTGATAAAGTTTATGATCGTGCACATACAATGAACTTCACGAAACGTGCACCTAAAGTCAGAAATTTCACAAGTCCAATCTCGCAGAAGTATTATGATTACCAAACCATCAGTAAACTATTTAAAGAAGCCAAACAAAAGGGAACATTTGATGCTGAAAATAGCGAAGTGATTAAAAAAGTTGAACAACTTTTAGCACCGTATAACATTTCTTTTGGTAACCGTATCTTGAATCAAATTGAAGATTTCGTTAACATTTATCAAGCATGTTTCCCAAGTGAGAACGTCGTCGACCAAGCAGTTGAAAAGATTCTCCTCAGTAAAGTGGTTGCTAAGCTTGAAGTGAAGACGATCGATGACAAAGAAAAACTTGAAATGGATTTTGAAAATCTGAAACTGCACGAATGTGCATCATTTATCAAACGTCTAGATAATGAGTAAAGTTAAAACACGGGCTGAACAGATGACCTATGATGAATACAAACGGTATTCATCCCTTCTAGAAGGTATCGAGTCATTTGTTAAAAAGCATCCCATCTTAACCTATATTGAATTTGATTATTATGTCGTGCATGACATGACATTGTTTTCAATTGAACCTGATTTCGATTTTGGGCATTTAGATGAGATGATCAAGCATATGCGTAAAACCATGCCTGCAGTTAAGCGTATTTTCAATAAACCGATTATTGTCTTAAAAGATACAGATGATGTTCTTCCTGTTGAAAATACACGCATTATCAATCAAAACACATTACTCCACTTAGCAAACCATAGTCAAAATGTTGCTAATCTAACAGAAAGAGGCGTCAAGCCAAGAAAACTATTAACACGCATTTATGAAGATGATTATAGCATTTATGAAAATGTGATCTTTTGTAATTATATTGATGATACCTTATCTTGGATTAAACGAAATAAGCGTACGCTCAACAGCTTGTTATATGCGAGCAACATCATGCGTTTTAACCTACTTGAAAAAGTTAACCATGTCAATTACTTCTTAGCGCTTGGAAAGCTTCACACAGGCTATGTGCGTGATTTCAGTCAGTATTTCAATCTATCTAAAGAGATGCTTCATGAACTGGACTTCATTAGCCAAACCATTCAACCAAGACTTCATAAAGCTATTTACCAAAAAAATACGAAACGCAATAAATCATTAGCATTAAAAAAGACGAATATCTTTTTAAGTCAAAAAGACTATCGACAGGTCTACAAGACATATAAGCTTTTACTTGGTAATCGTACGAAACAAAAAGAAGAGTTTGAAAGCATGGATTTAGAGATGTTAGAGTCTCATTATCTAAGTTATGTTCAGATTCTTACAATATTTGCTGCAGGACATTTCAATTTTGAAATCAACCCTAATACGAGAATCGATTTAACATCACTCGCTATTTCGTGTTCGTTTAAATCATGGAAACTTGATATCTTTAGCAACAACAAAAAAGAGATGATTCTTCATTTTAATAAGGATAAAACATATAAGATGATGATCATTTCGACATCATCAGACAACAAGTCATTAAATTATTATAAAAAGAATTATGGTGTTGATGAGGTTGTTGAGGTCAATCAATTTGAAGAAAATTATGTGGATAGAGATGATGTGTTCATCAGCTTAGAAGATATTGACTCATTTAGACGTATTCAACAGATCTTATTAAAGGGCATGATTTATTCGGACACAAAACGTGATGTTTGTCCATTTTGTGGTGGAAAATTACATCAAGATGCACACTTTGGGTTTTACCAGTGTGATAGCTGTATGACCCAGATTAAAGAAAATACTTGTACGGAAACGAAAAGAAAGTTCTTTTATACAGATAATGCACACTTAAAAAAATATGCCATTCAACGATCTGATTTTAAAAAAGATGATGATTGGTCCTATGATAAACAGGTTGAATCACAGATGTATTTTAGAAATATCACGAAGATCAATCATCAAGGTGACATCATCTGTCCGATATGCAATAAAATTCATGAAGACAAATCAAAAAGTCATGTATAGATCAAGGTAGAGGAGGCTCTACCTTTTTTAATTTGATAGGAAATTCTATTTATTTATCTAAAAATCACTATAGACAAAAAGCTCA
>CAZETB010000081.1:0-4600 GCA_964514865.1 uncultured Mariniplasma sp.
CATTATGTTATAATGATACGGCATAAGATAATCCTTGTCTTATATAGACCATAGACCAAAAGGAGGTGGAACAGATGAAAAAGTACGAAATTATGTATATCATCCGTCCAACTGTAGAAAGCGAGAACATCAAGCAAATTGTTAACCACTTTAACGACATCTTCGTTAATTACAACAGCCAAGTTCTAGAGCTCAAAGAGTTGGGGCTAAAAGATTTAGCTTACGAGATTGAGCATCATAAAAAAGGCTATTACGTTTGGTTGTTAGTTCAAGCAACTCCAGAAGCGATTGCTGAATTCAACCGCGTTGTACGAATCACTGAAGAAGTTATTCGCTACATCGTTGTAAAGGAAGGCGAATAATATGATGAACAGAGTCATTCTGGTCGGTCGTATCACGAAAGATCCAGAAGTCAAAATGACACAATCTAATATTGCTGTCGCAACCTTTACGCTTGCAGTAAACCGTCAGTTCGCGGATCAATCCGGCGAAAGACAAGCTGATTTCATTCAGTGTGTTGTCTGGCGTAAGCAAGCTGAAAATTTAGCACGTTTCGTAAAGAAAGGTGCATTACTTGGTGTCGAAGGCCGCATTCAAACACGTCAGTATGAAGCGGAAAACGGCATGCGTTATGTCACTGAAGTTGTATGTGATTCAGTTCAATTTTTAGAATCTAAGGGTGATTCTAATGAATCAACTTCACGTGATGATTTAACCACTGCAGACAATGACGAGTTCTACGAAACAAGTAAGCAACTCGCTGCAGAAGAAGATTTACCATTCTAAGGAGGAAACATCATGCAAAATAATTACAAACGTGGTGGCGGATTCAAAAGACGTAAGAAAGTTTGCTACTTTACACAAAATAAAGTAGAACACATCGATTTCAAAGATGTTGAACTATTAAAGCGTTTTATCACTGATCGCGGTAAGATTTTACCAAGACGTGTGACTGGAACATCTGCTAAATGGCAACGTCCACTCGCTGTTGCGATCAAACGTGCACGCCACATGGCATTGCTACCATTCGTAAAAGACTAACAACATAAGCCCATATCACCGATATGGGTTTTTTTATCGACTTAGGATTGAAATATGTTTTTTTAGAGATTAAAGATAAAATCTTTATCAACATGTCATCATCATGATATAATATCTTTAAAGTGGGTGAACCTATGAAGCGATGGCTTTTTTTTGGAATCGCACTGATTCTTCTTGGTGTCAGTGTCTATCTTTATATCCCCTATTTTAATATTCAAGGTGGCGATGAGTTCGTCCGTCTTTTATTCTTGATTGGATCAACAATCTTCGTATTTGCGATGCTTTATGTGATGCTTAACATCCAAACACGAACAAAAATTAAAACACTTCAAAACCGATTATCCATGTGGACAAAGCTTTCTTACCATGTCAATCAAGTTGGTGATGAAGTCTTTAATGAACTACCAATCGGTATCATAGCATTAGATGATGATTTTGAAATTAAATGGGCAAACCCTCATGCTAAGATCATCTTTGATCCTAAAATGACAGGTAAGCTCTTAAAAGATATACATCCACAGCTTCATATGCTCGCGATGAACAATAAAGTAAACTTTATGATTCAGGTTAAAAATGAAACGTATGACGTCATTTATCGTCCTGAACTCAAATTCTTCTATCTCTTTAATCAAACAGAAAGAGAAACCGTTAAAGAACTTTATCAAAATCACTTACCAGCATTAGGAATTATCTATTTAGACAATTTAGATGAAGCTATCTCATCACTAGATGTTTTAGAACAATCATCACTAAAAGGTGAATATTTAGCTGCCATAGCTGACTGGGCGAACAAATATGATGGGTTCTTGAAACCTTATGATGATGAAAGACTTGTTGTTATGCTTTATCGTAAACAACTTAATTTGATGATTCAAGATAAGTTTGACATCTTAGATAAAGTTAGACAGATCTCAACACAAAACCAAGTTCGCATTTCCATCTCGATGGGGATAGCTTCATGGGATGTGGATTATGAAGAACTAGGCATTTATGCACAAAATGCGATTGAACTTGCTGAAAAGCGTGGTGGTGACCAAGTTGTGGTCAACATTCAAGATCAAAAGATACAATACTTTGGCGCAAAGACTAATGCTTCAGCAAAGAGCTCACGTGTCAGCGTGAGAATTAACGCACAAACCATCAGAGATTTTATCGAAAAATCATCCAATGTGTTTATCATGGGACACCAACAAGCAGATCTTGACGCGTTTGGTTCGATGGTTGCAGTTATGCATATGGCAAGAGCAAGTAAGAAACAAGCAGTACTTGTCTTAGAAGAACAAAAATGTGATTTAACAACTCAAAAAATCATTGATATTTTAAGAAAAGAAGTACCTGAATATCAACAAAACTATGTGTTACCTGAAGAAGCATTACGCATGATGAATGAAAACAGTCTACTCATCGTCGTTGATTCTCAGTCACCCAAGATTGTCATGTCACCTGAAGTTTTAGAGAAAACTCAGAAACTGATCGTCATTGACCATCACCGTGTCGGTGAAGAATCGTTTGATGCTGATTTTTCATTTATTGAACCTTATGCATCATCGACGATTGAACTTGTTATGGAATTACTGAACTTCTATAACCTAGAAGATGAAATGGATATCACACCATTAGAGGCGACCATCATGTATGGTGGACTTATCGTGGATACCAATAATTTCTCATATCGCACAAGTTCTAGAACGTTTGAGGTCGCATCTAAACTAAAAGAATTAGGCGCTGATATCACAGAAGCTAAATTATGGTTAAGACGTGATTTACTACGTACATTAGAGATTAACCGTTTACTCAATAAGGTTGATATCTTCCTAGAAAGATTTGCTTTTGTTGTCACAACAGAAGTCTATGATGATCGCATCTTATTAGCACAGGTTGCTGAAGCTTTACTATCTATCAATGGTATAGATGCAGCCTTTATGATCAGCCGTTTAGGCAATGATACCGTCGGTGTATCAGCACGATCTTATCAGCAAGTCAATGTTCAACTCCTCATGGAAGCATTAGGAGGCGGTGGACATTTAAATAGTGCAGCTGCACAGGTGAAAAACCAGTCGGTTGCTGAAGTTTATGAACAATTAAAAACTTATCTTGAACTCGAGTATGGTGGAGGTGGAGAAATCGTGAAAGTTATATTACTAGAGGATGTTAAAGGAAAAGGAAAGAAAGACGATGTGATTGAAGTTGCATCGGGATATGGTCAATTTTTAGTCACACAAAAGAAAGCATTAATCGCGAATGAAGAAAACCTTGCAGCGCTTAATAAAGCCAAAGAAGAAGCTTTTGAGGCACAGCAAAGACACTTGGATCTCATGAAGAAACTCAAAGCTGAAATCGATGGTAAAAAAGTCACATTGGGTATTCAAATTGGACAAGATGGAAAACTCTTTGGTGCTGTTACAACCAAACAAATCGTAGAAGCATTTGATGCAGCACATCATATTATTATCGATAAGAAAAAGGTTGAACTATCTTCAGAAATTAATTCTGTAGGTATCTATACAGCATCTGTTCAATTACATAAAGATGTCAAAGCAGTATTTGAAGTACACATTGTTGAAAAGTAGGGTTTAACTATGGCGAAGAGCTTACCGCATCATCAAGAAGCGGAAATGAATGTTTTAGGGACGATTTTTCTAGACCCTAAAGAAATTCTAACCGTGATCGACCAATTAAATAATGAAGATTTTTTTGACCAAGGACATCAACTCATCTTTCAAGCGATGAAAGATCTCCAAATGGATCAAATGAAAATCGACTATACATCGGTTGCGGCGAAGCTTGAAGCTTCACAGCAACTCGCAAAAGTCGGTGGTATCAAGTATCTTTTACAACTCTCTGAATTTGTTCCTTCTACAAGACACTTAGAAACCTATATTGATTTAGTTAAAGATAGTGCTCTAAAGAGAGAGACGATTAGTTTAGCTTCTGAAATTCTTGAAAAGGGTTATCAGGGTGAGATGGATGCAAGCGATTATGTCACATACGCTGAAGAATCCATTTTTGCACTTGCACAAAAAAGAAAGACCTCTGCATTTGCAGAGCTTTCTGAAGTCATTAGAGAAGTTAAAGAAAAAACAGAGCTTAACCGCGATAAAAAAGGTGGGATTACAGGTCTTAGAACAGGGTTCTCAAACCTAGACAATCTAACATCTGGTCTTCAACCTGAAGAACTGATTATTCTAGCTGCTCGTCCTTCTATGGGTAAATCAGCTTATGCGATGAACTTAGCACTTAACGTTGCTAAAAGAAACGCTGATGGCCAAGCAGGAGTTGCCATTTTCTCGTTAGAAATGAGTAATGAACAACTCGCAGCGCGTATGTTATCTGCAGAATCAAACATTGAAAATAACAAGATTAAAACAGGACATTTAACCAGTAGAGAATGGCAATTCTTAGAAGGTGGTATGCAATCATTATCACGTTTAAAAATTATGTTTGATGACTCTGCATCTGTATCGGTTGCAGATATCAGAGCGAAATGCCGAAAACTCTCACAAGAAGGTCGCTTAGACTTTGTTGTCATTGACTATTTACAGCTCATTAAAGGTGATGA
>CAZETB010000082.1:0-4566 GCA_964514865.1 uncultured Mariniplasma sp.
GAAAGGCATGTGAGTTAACCGTTTCTCCAACGGGCCAACGTCCAAGCGCATATATTATTATACCAATTTATGATGAAATGTCAAGATAAAATCTAGGGTTTTTTCACTAAATTTTACACATCAAAAAACATGGTGTCTGATTGTGTCATAAGTCAGTAAATAAATTAACTTTTTGGACATTAAGAATTGCTATGATAATCTTTTAACAAGGCTGTAAATCACCTATTTAAAGCATTTAAATATTCGAGCGAAGAGTCAGCCATATAAATCTAGAAAAGAATGCTTGAAAGCAATTTTGAAGCCGATTCTTCACCTAAAACATACTTTGTTATTTCATAAGAAAACTCATAGACTGCACCCGCACTTCGACCTGTGATAATATGACCGTCTGTCATAGCTTTCAAGTCTTTGTGGTAGATTCCTTGAGGTGCATCCATTTCACTACCGGGATATGCTGTAAAATGTATTCCATCTAAAAGATGGGCTTGACCTAAAAAGCGAGGACCTGCACAAATAGCAGCAACCATCTTACCACTACTTAAAAAATGGCTTGCTGTTGATTTGATATGTGTATCGTCATCAACTACATTTTTAACGTATTTACCACCAGGTATGACAAGAAAATCATACTTATCTAATTGTACTTGATCACTTAGATAATCTGCTTCAACAACAAGACCATAACTTGTTATAATGCGATTTGTTTTTTCAAACGTCATGGTATCCATTGAAATGCCAGCACGTTTTAACAAGGCACGTGTTGTCAGAGCTTCACCATCTTCCATATCGTGACTGAAAATCATTAGACCTTTCATTTTT
Source organism: uncultured Mariniplasma sp. (assembly GCA_964514865.1). Classification (GTDB taxonomy): domain Bacteria; phylum Bacillota_I; class Bacilli_A; order Acholeplasmatales; family Acholeplasmataceae; genus Peloplasma. The sequence continues at coordinate 820 of CAZETB010000082.1, forward strand.
TACCTCCAAATATCATTTGATAAACTTCATTAATTTTTTGTGATCCTACCTTTTCCTCAAAAGATGTATATGATTCAATATGGTTTTCCATACCAATAACATCAGAAATAACCTTGATTGAAATAATTGGTATGTGATAATTGTGTGCCACTTGATAAAGGGCAGCACCTTCCATATCATAAACATAATTTCCTGGTCTAATATCTGTCATAAATGTATCACCTGTCAGTAAATAGCCAGTTTTAATCTTGGGATATAATGTCTTAATTTTATTGACTAAAGTCAGATTTGATTCAAACACTGCAGGATATCCAGGCACTTGACCTAATGCATAACCAAACATTGTTAAATTAAAATCATGATAATTCGTTTGATCAATCAGTACCATATCTCCAACATCATATGTACCGCTTGCTCCTGCAAAGCCAAAGTTATAAATAGTTTCGATGTGTTCTGTCTTGAGGACTTCTGCTAGTTTCATGGCAGCATTGACCTTACCAACACCTGTTACTAATACTTTGGTATCTGGTTTTATATGTTCAACGACATCTTTAATTTCACTTTGCATGGCAGCAACGATTAAGTTCATACACGATCTCCAATGATCTGTTTAATTTTTGTAACAATTAAGTCGACAGCTATATCATGTTTACGGTCATTAGGGATAATGACATCTGCATATCGTTTAGTAGGTTTAATATGTTTATGAAACATCGGTTTAACTGTTGATTCATACTGTGCAATAATACTTTCTAATGTTCTTCCACGCTCTCTCATATCACGTAGCATACGTCTAATAAAGCGTGTATCATCATCAAGTTCTACGAAAAGATTCATGTTAGAAAGTCCTCTGATCTTTTCATTTTCTAAAATAAGAATGCCTTCAACAATGATAATTGGTTTGGGGTCGACATGCTCAACAATTGTACTTCTGGTATGATTAACAAAATCATAGGTGGGTTTATCAATCGATTTTCCTTGAAGCAATAGGTTTAGATGCTCGTATAAAAGTTCATTATCAAGTGAGCTGGGATGGTCATAGTTCGTTAGGTAACGAACTTCTAAAGGTAGGTGGGTTTGATCGAGATAATAATCATCATGTTTGATGATTAGAACATCGTCTAATCCAGCCTTATCGAGAATTTCTTGTACAACAGTACTTTTGCCAGAAGCAGATCCTCCAGCAACTAAAATGAGCAATGGTCTTTTCACGGTTTTATCTCCTATATCTGACATTCAGGGTTTAGTGTAGCCTGTAATTCTTGATCTAGGATATCCTGACACTCTATGTGTTTCTTAAACCATACGACAGCATATGGACATGTAGCAACCACTTTATAATTTTGCTGCTTCGCATAGTTATAAACTTCATGCATGAGTTGTGAAGCAACCCCTTGACCCCTTAATGAGGGGTCAACAAAGGTGTGATCAACAACCACAACTCCTTCTTTAATAAATGGAAACGTCGCGTTTACAATCATTTTCCCATCTTCATTATTTACATAGATTTTATTTTTTTCATAGATATAATTCATGGTCATCATCTCCTGTAAATAGTATATCAAAAAAGTCGCGTTATCGATATCTTAAAGAATGGAAATATAACACACAATCTCACAAAATTTTGCTTAGAATACTAATTAAATCATTTAATTTATAAATAAGATGCTTTTTTATAATAATATGGTGCTTTATTTATATACAAGTGAATACAATGTGATAAAATAGCCATGTAAACAGGAGGTCTATATGCAGAAGAAACAATTACTTACAGAAACCGTATTACTCATTATTTCATTTGTCTTTATCGTTTTAGGATTTGTTTTTAGTCAAGGTGATCCTGAACCTTGGTACGTCGCTTTATTCTTTGGCTTATCTTTCGCAATAGGAGGATTTGAAAAAGCTAAAGAAGGTGTTCTTGCAACGATTAAAAATAAATCACTCAATGTTGAAATCTTAATGATACTTGCCGCACTTGGTGCATTCATCGTTGGCGATTATTCAGAAGGTGCCATCCTCATTATGATTTTCGCAACCAGTGGTGTCTTAGAATCATATGCAACTTCAAAATCAGAAAAAGCGCTAACCAGTCTTTTAAAACTTGCTCCACAAACAGCGATCAAACTTGAAGGTGATCAAGAAATCAATGTCAATGTTTCAGATTTAAAAGTTGATGATCTAGTTATTGTCAAAGTTGGTGATCAAGTTCCAGTCGATGGTATCATCACTAAAGGTTCTACTTCGTTGAACCAGGCTGCTATTACAGGAGAATTTGTTCCCGTAGTTCGATCATTAAACGATGACGTATATGCAGGTTCAATTAATGTTGAATCAACGATTATCGTTAAAACAACCAAAGATCCAAAAAACTCTGTTGTTCAAAAAATTGTTGACTTCGTTGAAAAAGCTCAATCTGAAAAAACAAAGTCACAATCATTTATCGATGTCTTTGAGAAATGGTATGTCTATTTAGTTATTCTATTTGCGATTTTCTTAATGGTGGTTCCACCCATGTTTGGATGGTGGACTCAAGCTTATGCGTTTAATCGCGGTGTTATCGTCTTAGTCGTCGGTTCTCCCTGTGCCTTAGTAGCAAGTATTACACCAGCTATGCTGTCAGCATTATCAAATGCAGCTCGCAATCGTATATTAATTAAAGGTGGATACCCTTTAGAACAACTCATTGGTGTTAAATCAATTATGCTTGATAAAACGGGAACCATAACATCGGGTGTTCCACATGTTGTCCGTATTGAAACTGTTAGTTCGTTAGATAAAGATCATGTATTAGATATCTTATATGCTCTAGAAAAACAATCGACTCATCCACTTGCAAAATCAATTATTAACCATTTAGGAAAACGAGAAACACTACATGATCTAAAAACTGTTGAAGTGTCAGGACATGGTATGGAAGCAAAGATCAATGGTTCAACATGGCAAATTGGACGATTTGAATCGACCATTGACCCTGAGATCCAAGAAAAACTAGATCGTTGTAATGCTCTAGGACATTCCAATGTTGCGATTATTAAAGATGGTGTCACCGTAGGATTTGTTGCTTTAATGGATACCATTAGAGAAAATGCTAAATCTGTTATGGAAGAACTCAAGAAGCTTGATATTAAAACCGTTTTATTGACTGGTGATCACAAATTTACTGCAAATGCCATTGCGAAAGAAGCTGGTATCGCTGAATTCCAAGCTGATTTATTACCTGAAGAAAAAGTATCACATGTTCAGAAATATCAAGCATCATCCGGTAAAGTCATGATGGTTGGTGATGGTATTAATGATGCTCCGGCGCTTGCGATTGCTGATGTATCCATTGCGATGGGTAGTGCAACCGATGTGAGTTTGGAAACATCAGATATTGTCATTATGAATGATCAACTTCAAAGTATTCCTAAAGTGATTAAACTTGCAAAGCGAACCAGAAGAATTACATTACAAAACATTATATTCTCAGTCTCTGTTATTCTCTTCTTATTAATCTCAAACGTCTTTGGAATCATTGAACTCCCTATGGGGGTTGTAGCACATGAAGGATCAACAATCCTTGTTATTCTAAATAGTTTAAGACTTTTACTTAAGTAAACACCTTCGGGTGTTTTTTTCTTATATATTTATAGATAAAAAAAACGGCCAATTGGCCGTATCGTATTTAAGTGGCGCCCACACTAGGACTCGAACCTAGGACCCCCTGATTAACAGTCAGGTGCTCTAACCAACTGAGCTATGTAGGCA
>CAZETB010000083.1:0-1027 GCA_964514865.1 uncultured Mariniplasma sp.
ATCAGAACAATTTATAGTTAATTAAAATAGGTCCAATTTCTGGGGCGCACTACATATTTCAGTTTTTGAAAAAATAGGGGCCACGTATTTTTGAGGTGCTGCCACCGGTACAATCGAAATCTTTGATTTCGCAGACCCGGGGGGGAGTCAAAACAGGCAAAATAAAACAAGAAAACGTGAATTACTTGTAAGTTCTTAAAATATTATTTTTATTCTCGACTAAAATTTTATTTAATGCTTTAAAAACTTTATATATTCTTTGTTATTCTTGTTTATCGTTTAGTCTTTGGTTTTACGTTGATAGTATCTTTGCATTGCATATGGACCCATCTTTTTAGTCTTTCCAGATTTCTCCCATCCTGGTATTTGCATCATAATCATTGCGACATCATTCATAGCCTTACGGTCATAATCTATGATTTCGCCTTTAAGACACTCATACCAGACCTCAATGCCTGATACTTCATTTCTAGTTTTAGTGGCTTTTCCGTAAAGTGCACCGACACCCATATAGGCATCGTTTTGAATATACGCTCTTCGTTTATCCATATCATCAATGTCATCCCAGTTATTAGGAAGTAACATATTTAGATATGCTTCCACCACTCCAACACGTTCATCATGTTCCATAGCGTTGTTTTGGTATTCTTTCGCGGTTTCTAAATATTCACCACTTAAGAATAATTCTTCGCCATTTTCATAATAGTGTTTGGCTTCCGCCCAAATCTGGTCTTTATATTCTTGAGAGAAGCTAATATTAGGTGTTTCATTCTTGGAATTAATCTTCACAACCCAAAATCTTCTATTGCCAGTAAGATCGCGAAGGAACCCCCTATCACCATTTACAGTTGAGAAGATGGCGCAGCTTCTAGGATGCCATTCCACTGTTTTTCCATAGGAAGGACGATATTTATCGTCAGTGCACGATATGAAACCTTTAACTTTATCTATATCTGCTTTCTTCATACCTGCTAATTCTTGAATCTCAATAATCCAGAAGCCTTGAATCTTTTCTCCGGCTTTCTTG
>CAZETB010000083.1:1037-4264 GCA_964514865.1 uncultured Mariniplasma sp.
ATCCATATCAGATAATTGAAGCGAATCAGAAAAATATTCTGGATCCACTAATGATTTGATAATTGTAGATTTACCAACACCCTGTTTACCATCTAGGACTAGAATACTATCAAACTTAATCCCAGGTTGATAAATTCTTGCTACTGCTGCAGCAAACCATTTTCTAGTTACTTCTTCAGTGTATTTATCATCATTAGCTGCTAGATTAGTTATCAAGAATCTTTCTACTCTTTTAACGCCATCCCACTTAGGAAGATTATCAAGATATTGTTTAACTGGATTAAACGCTCTATCTCTAGTTACTTTAGTAAAAGCAACCTTAAAGTTCCTATCAGAGAAGCTGGTATATTCTTTATCAATGATAGCGATTAATTGAGCTTCGTCAGCATCTCTCCAGAACTTATTGCTTTCAGGTCTATCCCAAGGAACCCATCCTGTTATTTGAACAGAATCAGTTAATTGATTATAGGCAATATTCTTAAATCTCTTATCGTTCTTTAATATTAATATTAAATTAGCAGATGTATTTTCAATATCACCCATCATCCCAAAAGTTAATTTAGATCTCCAATTAGAATCATCTTCATCATCAGCAATATCAAAATCCTCTTGAGCGCTTATTAGTTTAGAATTCGCTAATTCAAGTTTGACTTCTTCTTGTTCTAATGCGAGTTGCTTCATCTTAGTGAATGAGTCTTTCTCTTCGCCAAACTTGTGTAGCTTTACTAAATCAAAGGCATCTAATACTTTTCCATAAGCAGGATCTTTCGCGTGGTGAGAATAGAAGAACTTATTGTCATAGACAATTCCTCCAGCAATTGAAGATGAACCGATAAAGAGATATCTATTATCACTAACAGGTTCATAAACATCACTAAGGAACAATTCAATCGCATCTTGAATAGTATAGGTACGATTAAACGCTCCAACTATCCCGTCTTTAGTTAATGGATCTTTGGCTTTTCTACCAACACCACTACCCGCAATTACCTTGTTTTCTTTTTCAATTCTAGGAAGATTATCTAAATCTTTCCAATTAGGATATCTTTCTAAGAAAGTATCTGGATTCAACCAATCTTTATCCACTTTTAGGTAAATATATTTCATATCACATGGAGTAGATGGCCAGAACATTAATTGTTCTATTTTAAATGAGCATGGATCAAATTGATCTATTCCAAACTCACCTGCTAATAAACGCGATATCGCTGTAAACTCATCACTATTAATATCTCTAGATAGAGGAAACACTAATCGATATCGTGGAGCGTCAGGTCGATGCCCATGAGTAGAATATAAGAAACACGCATATGGACATTTATCAACAAAGTCATCGATAAATCCAACTTTAGCGTTATCCATATCTAAAGTTATTAGTGATCTAAATTCCACTTCACTAGCTTTACGTCTATTGCCTTTTAGTTTAGCACCAACAAAACCACCATAGTCCTTGTCCTTATTGTGGCAAGTACTATCTAGTCAAAACAAATCACTACAACGGGCAACCATCCAAGAAACACTTGATGTGCTATTCAAATCACAAAACAAAACTATGCAAAAGTGAGAATTATCCTTTAGATGTATTCAAAGAGATTATTACTAAGCAGATTAAGATACTAAAAGCCAATATTCCATCATTTAAAGAGCTGCTAATCAACGAATTCAGCAAAGCTAAGGAAGAACCTATATCAAACGAAATTGAGTCCTTAAATAGTCAAATTGAATCATTAAGAAATAAATATAATGACATCAAGAACTACCACGATGATTATTTCATTTCTCTTCAAGAAGAAACAATGAATCAAATCAATCAGTTAGTAGCCCAGAGATCTATTCTTCAAAATAAAGAAAACTCGATGGACGTCAACACTCGAGTTAAGCAGATTATTGATAATTTAAAAGCGCTACCTGATGAAATTGAAGATGCAGAAACAATCAACTTCAAATCAATATTCGCCAAAGCGGTTATTGTTGATAAAGGGCTTATCTATTTCGTTGTTGGAAACGGGGATGTAAAGAATTTACCACTACAACCAAACTTGTATTTCAAATCTTCAATTGAGTATAAAATTAGGAAATCAATATTCACAACCCAATTTGGAATAATTATTAGTAATTAATTTACCATTCTATTTGTATTCCGCACGTTGGAATACCATTGTCTTCTAAAATATCAACTTTAACACTTTTTATTTCTGACGAGCCACATCGCACTACTAACGAATCTATACATCTGTTTAAATTTATCAAATATTCTGTCGAATTCATACTATTTCCAAACATCGTCGTTCCTTTCTTATAATTGAAATAAAACGACCCGTTAAACTCAAATGCAGCATAATTTATATGGCTTTTCCAAAAAGTCATCAAATCTTCTTTTGTGGTAATTTGAAACGGAATAGATACGCAATTGTCCATCTTGACAAAACCAGCGTGTTCAATCCAATTATTATTGAATAAAATCCAAAGAAAGCTTATATCTGCAAATTCATTTCCTGATAAATGAGGCATAGTATCTAAAAAGTAGGCCTTAGAACTATAGTCGTCCACAAGAACAAGAAGATAAGTGTCGCTCCTATTATTAGACATTTCGTTTTTTGAATTAGCAACATTTGGATTTAAATGAAGATGTTTTATATTCCAGTAATTTAATAAATGATCGGACTGCGGACCAAAAATAAACTTTGATAAATGACAGTTCATATCTATTCCGTTCTCAAAGTTACTTTTGAATAAATTCAAGGTTGACAACTTGCCATCATCCAAGTCAGTTAATTTGCTTGTTAATTCTCTCGAAAACAGAACTTCATATTTCTTAATAGGGATTCGTTTTTCTTTATAGTTATAAAAGCAGATTACCGCATCTTCATAAGAAGCATCATGATTAATCGTAAATTCATGTGAAGTTAAATACGAAATGAATTCGGTTCTAACCTTATCTTTAATTATTTGTTCATTTGTAGCCATAATAAATGCCTCCTATTAATTTAACATATTTACATATCAAGCGCGACTAACCTGTTCGAACTTCTTATTGAAAAGCAGTTGTTTGAACTCTGTTTATTCCCTATGGTCTGGCGTCAAAACCAGGGATTCAATCTGCCACCAAAAGAAAAAGCGACAATTTTGCCGTCATAATACATAGTATTATGGGATTGTCGCAGTGACTGTCTGATGGTGCAGCTAACAGGAATTGAACCTGCACGGGTCACCCCACTAGATCCTAA
>CAZETB010000084.1:0-4263 GCA_964514865.1 uncultured Mariniplasma sp.
ATTACTGGTATCGATATCTTATAAACTTAGTTCCACCTTACTTATACAAATAGACTTATTTTTATTTAAAAATGGCAATATTGCCAGAATTAGATAGGAGCATAGAATCATGAATAAAAAATCTTGGCTAGTCTATTGCATTACACAAGGCTTGACCGGCTGCTACATGCCCGATAACGTCGAATACATCACCAACAAAAAAGAGGCATTGAGTTATGCCGCAAGCTTGGCGCGCGAATGCCGCGACGCCGGGTATAAAGTATCGGGCAATGCCTGGGATGGATATTACTACGCATGGCCTGATCAATACGACGATACCGCTTATAACATCAGTATCGGTGTTATGGTGTTCTCCAGTAAAGCAGAACGTGATCAATTCATATCGCAAAATTCAGACTTCTAGCTCACATCAGACTATAGGAGAATCCGACAATGTTTCTTACTGTGTGCGGTATCGAATTTAGACTCGCATTTCGCCCCTCCGATCTTATGCTTTCGTGCTTTGAGCATAGTGCCGAACAATGGATTGTTGAGGGTATGCCAGAATACGGACATAATTGGGATATGATGGGTTTTATTGCACCTTTTTCGTATAGCGGCATACCTGATAACACCCAAAAACGCTGCAATACGTGCAATCCAGAATAGGGGATCCAACAATGAAAAACAAACTAACGCGCCAATACACAGTAAAAGCAAAACGCTCGCACGATACGGTACTAATGATCACAGACGATCAAAATAAAGCGTTTGAGATTAGGCGCACACTGGACGGCACCATTTATGACGGTAAAAAGCCTAGACTCAACAAATATCAGGCTTATACTGTCGTGGATTACGATACTCTGACATCGCCCCAGAATCACGCATATAACGCCTATGATCAATTGCGCGATATGTTGCCCATAGGATCCAAGATCTACGCTAAAAACATGGGCCACTATTCGCGATACAATCAAAATTTCGTGCATACTCTGCTCAGCGCTTATATTGTGCGTGATAACGAGTTAATCAACATCACGCAACCTATAGCCAAAATCGCGGGCGAAAAACACGGTTTTATCGATATGCAAACGTCACAAGAACCGGTACGACAGTTAGCAGCAGAGTTGGGCTGGGATCTGTGGAATAACTCACAAGCATTTTCATCTGAAGAAATATAGATTTTAGTTACTTATTGCATACTTAAACTTATTTTTAAGGCTTATTTTCGTTCGATTAGATAAGGAAAAGAACTATGGATCCCGTTAAATATCTTGAAAAACACGGATGGAATAACGCCAATAACAGGATCACTTGTCGCCAGATAGAAAAAACGAGTTATCTGCTTGTCTATTTGCTCACCTATCGCGATTCATATGGCCCCATAGGGGAATATACCGCTAATCACATAGAAGACAGTCTAAAGCCTCTTTATGTGGTCACTAAGCGTACAATCCGCAATGCTGCTATTCCTGATATCATCTATGAGGGAATGCCCAAACGTACACACTATTTGACTATGCGTGTCGTGTGTAAACTAAAACCTAAACTATCCGAGTCTGAGTTAATCGAATTCTGGAGGGAATCATGATTACAGATAACACGTTTGATCTAATGGAAGCTCATTACCTGCTAGAGTCTGATTTTAACGTCTCTGGCGTCCTACAAGAGCGTCCTAGCAATCAACGGCGCAAAATGTCAACCGGCTTTCAACTCAACCGTATGGGCTTTCATCCTCGATCTGGTTTGTCATATGAGACGCTTTCGGAGAATGGAAAGCAGATCTATATGGGTCTCGTTTTCCAATACGGTCTAGAATCTAGTCTAATTCGCACGATAGAAGACTTTGATCTATACTTGCACGATGCGGTATTAGTCACTGTTGATTCTGATGTTCGCTCCATTCTGGATTATATCGGTTTGCTGTCATCAGACTGGGAAAACGATCCAAACTGGTACGAACGTGATGATTGGCTAGAATGCGAATATGATACTCTATTTGTTCTATTTGACGAATCTGGAGCGGATTACTCCCATGTGTGGGGATTCTCAGGCATTGCCTACACTCACAAGCATATCGATCTAATATGGAAAAACCATAAGTTACTCGTTTGACATCTGGGGATCCTACGGGATCCCCTATCTAATAGGAGAGTAGAACAGTGAAAAGGTTTCTTGTTTGTCTGATTCTCGTGATTCTTACTGTAGCATCATTTAGGATGCTTTGGGCACCACAACAGCCTTACTGTCTAGACTTCCAGGATCTAACCTGGATTAACTATCAGCCGGTCGATCATATTGACGTTACGTTTGATAATGTCACCTGGCATAGCAAAACATCAGATGATTACTCAGATATCTACACCGCCAAAAATGACACCGGCGACATATTCTTGATTGTGCTCACCAACAATACAGAGCTTTACATCTATCGAATCTCGGACAGTGTAGGATTAGCAGACTTCTAATTATATGGTGCCTAGAGCGTCTGTAAGGCGATTCTAGGCACTATTCCACTTATAAGGTACTAGACATCATGATATACTTATCGTCGTTTTTAGCCCTATTTTTGAGCGTTTGGAGCAATCTATGCTGACCTATATAATTCTTATCGTCATTATCGTTATTCTGTGGTTGAGACTTAGAGCAGCACTAAGCACAATAGATATCATCAGGGGAGAATATAATTCGCTCTATTCTGATTCTGTATTTTGGTACAATCAAGCGTTAGATCTGGCAGATTATATTGAGGAAATTACCGGGATCTATGTCTTAGAGACTAGATAATTGCACATCTACTTTACGTAAAGTTTTACTTTAAGCCCGGCACCAACCGGGTTTTTGGTCGCCCTAAATTAGAACATAGGTTCGTAGAACGGGCGTTCTGTAGAACAGGTGGTCTATAGAACAAATATTCGGTTTTGGGCTGCCTAAAAATTTGGATAGATCCCCCTAACCCGGCCCTTAGACTCTGGAAAAAATCCGCACCTACTATATATAAAGATCGTTTGCAAATCGACGTGGGTCGTTTTAGACATCCCTAAACTTAGACTTAGACTCGAAAAACCGGCGTATAGATATATTATACATATCTACAAATCGGCGTGCCTCATTTATAGTTTAGGTCTATAAAGTATAATTCTAGACTCGCACCAAAAATCCGCGCTTATATATAACTAACTTATACAAATTGACGTGCATCGTTTTCAACTTATCCGGATATAACTTTAAAGTTAGGTATAACTAACAGGTTAAATACCTACTTTTCCATCTTTTAAATATAAAAGTCTGACTAATAATCGGGTTTCTCTTATAAGTTAAATTACTTATACTTCTATCCGGCTATTTAACACGCTTTAACATTTATTTCTCTCAATAACTATATGTACCGTCAAAACATCGTGTCTTATAATTATGCTTACCGTTTATGCAGCCCTACAAGGTGTCTATTTTAAGGTGCCACGCTAGTTTATATGTCTTTGTCCTATCGTCGTTTTTAAGGGCATTTTTGACGCTCTGAGAGGCATTCACATTTAGAGTTATATCGGCCAGAAAGATCATTTACCAGATATCTATTAAAACTATGCGAGTTAAAATTTCCTGCTTGACATATACCGAAAGTGGTATATAATTATAGATAGACATTAATCAGCAGAGGATGTACCAGAAATGAATATCAAAGTTGAAGTTAAAGAAGATGATTATGCGGATTTTGGATATTTAGGATCTATCTCAGATCGTGAACAGTACGGCACAATCAAGCGACCTACATCTGAATTACCTTATGAGGCGTTACGGCTTTTTGTCTCAACCTGGAGAACATCTGACTATTATTACTACACCCCGACCGATAACTATCAAGGTACTCGTGAATGGTACACTGAAAAGGGCTACAGCAAACATGAAGATGCAATGGCCGAAAAATCTTACTATATGCGAGATCTCAAGCGGTTGTTGTCGCTCTACTGGGGTAACTGGTGTTACATAGGCATTGTAGTCACTGTAGAACATAACGGAATCGAGTTAGGATCCGCGTCTATCTGGGGAGTTGAAAGCGACTCGGATTACTCAGACTACATCGAAGATCTGAAAAGTGAAGCCCTGGCAGAAGCAGAAGAAAACTACAACAATCTAGTAGAATCGTTCAAGGTTCTTTTTAGTGAGTTGGAGATAGAAGACAATGAAAACTAAAACAATCTTTCGCAAGTTCAAAGATGGAGAAGTTATCGCCCTGTTTCCTGAAACTCCCTCGGATCTTGATGGTAAATACTGCGATTCCTA
>CAZETB010000085.1:0-4208 GCA_964514865.1 uncultured Mariniplasma sp.
TACTCGCCATAACACCCAACATTCCTCATGAAAGTGTTCCTGTTGGAAAAGATGATCATGATAATGTGGAAATCAAACGCGTTGGAGAACCTAAAAAGTTTAATTTTGAAGTAAAAGATCACGTAGCACTAGGCGAAGCTTTAGGTATCTTAGATTTTGAACGTGCAGCCAAAATAACTGGTACACGTTTTGTTGTTGATAAGGGATTCGGTGCACGTCTTGAACGCTCACTCATTCAATTTATGATGGATCTTCATGCGTTAGAGCATGGCTATACCGAAATCATTCCACCTTATATCGTTAATGAGAAGAGTATGTTTGCTACAGGACAGTTTCCTAAGTTTAAAGATGATGCATTTAAAGTTGTTGCTGGTGATAACAGTTGGTATTTAAATCCTACAGCTGAAGTTCCCACCATTAACTTGTATCGTGATGAAATCATTGATGGTAATCTTTTACCACTAACTTACTGTTCATATACAACAGCATTCCGTTCTGAAGCAGGTTCAGCTGGACGCGATACACGTGGTATTTTAAGACAGCACCAATTTAATAAAGTTGAACTCATTAAATTTACTAAACCTGAAGACTCATATGACGAACTTGAACGTATGCTTCTTAACTCTGAAGAAGTTTTAAAACGTCTTGAACTTCCATATCGTGTTGTGACACTATCAACTGGTGATATGGGTTTTGGTATGGCTAAAACATATGATATTGAAGTATGGTTGCCTGGTCAAAATACATACCGTGAAATTGGATCAATTTCCAATGCTGAAGACTATCAAGCACGTCGTGCAAACATCCGCTTTAAGCGTTCAAAAGAAGCTAAAACAGAATATGTTCATACACTAAATGGCTCTGGGTTAGCGGTAGGTAGAACCATGATTGCGATTATGGAAAACTATCAAAATGAAGATGGAACTATCACTGTTCCAAAAGCACTTGTTCCTTACATGAAGATTGATGTCATTGAATAACATAATTTCACACCAAAAAAACATTGACATCACATACTGTTTTGATAAGATAAAGGTGCTTCATTTTTCTCTCCATTAAAACTCTCTATGGTATAATAAGTGTGCTCAAGCACGCTTATTTTACTTAAAAAGGTAGGTAAAGCTATGAAAATTTATTATGTTGAAGATGAAAAAGATTTATCAGAGATCATTCGGAAGTACTTAACACGTGAAGGCTATGAAACAACCGTTTTCCATGATGGTGAGTCCGCGATGGAACACATTGATGATCAGGTTGACTTATGGATCTTAGACATCATGTTAACCGGTGAAGTCAGCGGTTATGATTTGATTAAGGCCTTAAAGGAACATAACAACCCAGCGGCTGTTATTTTTACATCAGCACGCGATCAAGACCTTGATAAGATCATGGGCCTTGAACTCGGTTCAGATGACTACTTGGCAAAACCCTATTCACCACGTGAACTGATCTTACGTGTTAAAGCCGTGTTAAAGCGTCATCAGGTTCCACAAGTGTCTGAAATTGTTCACTATGGTGAATACGAAATCAACATGACACGCCGTGAAATCAAACTTGACTCACACATGATTGATTTGACGAACAAAGAATTTGAACTACTCTTATTCTTTATTAAGAATATGAATCAGGCCTTTGCAAGGGAAGACATTCTTAAGCATGTATGGGGTGAAAACTATTACGGTTCTGACCGTGTGGTTGATGATCTTCTAAGACGTTTAAGACATAAAATGCCTGAATTAAAAATTGAAACGATTTATGGCTTTGGATATCGCTTATTATGAAACAGATCAAGTTAGCAACGCAGCTGAATTTAATCTTTAGTTTGGTGACGCTGTTAACCAGTCTCATTTTTATTGTTGCTATGAACCGTGTTTTCACTGAATTTAGAATATCTCAAAATGAGTTACAACTTTCTGCATATTTAAATGATGTGAGAACCAACATGACAAACCCTCCAGAATCAGAGTATAACGGGTATATCATTGCACAGGGATCTAGCATAGTTGCCAGTTATAATATTGCGGTATTAGATGAAGTTTATACAGCAAATCAAGTTGCAGAATTTATGCTCGTTTGGCCAGGTCAAGAAAGACATATTGAAGTCGATGGGAATCATTACTATTTTCGAATTGATCGAAGACCGGGTGGAATCAACATCATCGTATTCACATCTGAAGATTACTTATCTGTATTTGGTAATGCTTTTTCTATCTTGATGCGTATTGGTTTTATCGCACTTGTCTTATTGGGTAATGTCATTATTTTGATGTGGTCAAGAATTACAGTGGACCGCATTAAACGATTACAAGGTGAAGTCCAAGTACTTCGCAGAAACAATTACCAAGAACCTATTGAAATTGATGGCAATGATGAAATCACTGAACTTGCAGGCACGATTGAAAAAATGCGGCAAGAAATTCAATATGCTGAAAAGACAAAACAAGAAATGCTTCAGAATATTTCACATGACTTTAAAACACCGATTGCTGTGATTCAATCCTACGCAGAAGCGATAGGTGATGGAATCACAGATATTAAAGAAGCTGAAGTGATTGTGAAACAGGCAGATATGCTCAATCAAAAAGTAAAACAACTTTTAGAGTTAAACAAACTTGAATACCTCAAGGATCCTTCAGAATTTGAAGATGTACGTATCAAAGATGTCATTATCAATATCGTTAACAACCAAAAATATCGTACATCGATCGCAATTGAAACGGAATTAGATGATTCTACTTATTTTGGTGTTAAAGAAAACTTCTATACAGCATTCTCTAACATCATTGATAATGCTTTAAGATACGCACAAACAAAAATCATTATTAAATTACATAATAAAAAGCTCACCTTCTTTAATGATGGCGAGCCGATTAGTGATAAATTTATCGACCATATTTTTAGACCATACGAAAAAGGTCAAAACGGTCAGTTTGGATTAGGAATGAGCATCGTGCAAAAAACATGCGCACATTTTAATCTTTTACTTAAAGTAGAAAACGTGAATCAAGGCGTCTTATTTACGATAGAGCCTCTCTAATCAATTTAGCACGAAGTTGGTAATCTTCAAGTGACAGATTTCCTTGGTTGTTCTTCAGTTTAAAAAAGTTTTCATCTTCTTTTTGGTAACGTGGAATCAAATGAATATGAAAATGGAAAACAGTTTGTCCTGCTGATACACCATTGTTTGAAAGAATGTTCATGGCATCGACACCAAAAGCTTTTTGAATGGCTTTAGCAATCTTGACAGAAACACCAAAGAGATGGCTTGCAGTTTTTTCTGGAACTTCAAAGATATCTTTATAGGCAACCTTTGGAACAACCAGTGTATGACCCTTTGTAGCTTGAGAGATATCAAGAAAAGCTACGACATAATCATCTTCATAAACAAAATGAGCAGGAATTTCTTTTGTGACAATTTTTGAGAAAATCGTGGACATGATAACACCTCTTTCTTGGCTTTATTCTATCATAAACTCATTGAAAACAACTACTTAAAATGTTATAATCACTACGTATATAAGGAGGATTCACCTATGAAAAAAATTCCAGTGGGTATCTCAGGTCGTCATTTACACCTCACCCAAGAACATTTAGAGATTTTATTTGGTCCAGGTTATGAACTCAATGTTCTAAAAGAGCTTAGCCAACCAGGACAGTATGCAGCACAAGAAAAAGTCGATGTTATTAGTCCAGAAGGCAAGTTATTAGCGGGCGTTCGTATTTTAGGTCCTGTTAGAAAAGCCTCTCAGGTTGAAATATCAAAAAGTGATGCCATTCGCTTTAAATTTGAAGCACCAGTTAGATCATCTGGCGATGTCAAAGGTTCAGGTGCAGCAACTCTTGTGGGTCCTAAAGGACAAGTTGTGATTGAAGAAGGCGTGATTATTGCAGATCGTCACATTCATTTCTCACCAGAAGAAGCTTTAGAATTTGGCGTTGTTGATCGTCAAGTTGTCTCCATCAAGGTTGATGGTATTAAAGCAGGTATTTTAGATAATGTTTTATGCCGCGTTCATCCTGAATTTAGACTTGATTGTCATCTTGATACCGATGATGGCAGTGCGTTCATGTTATCAACAGGCGATACCGTACAACTTGTTAAATCTTACACCATTGAATCCTAGTGCCTTTGAAAAGGCACTTTTTTCACCTCAAAGGAGACTTACTATATTAAGTCAAGTAATTAATGAGATTTAATAGTAAAAGAC
>CAZETB010000086.1:0-4204 GCA_964514865.1 uncultured Mariniplasma sp.
TTCCAGTATCAGCATTCTTAGGCTATGAAGACGCACATATGGAAAATGGTTCTACTGCATATGAAAAACGTGGTATTGCTAACTACGTACCAGAATGGCGTTCAGAGAACTGTATTCAATGTAACCAATGCGTATTCGCATGTCCACACGGTGTTATCCGTGCATTCTTACCAGATGAAACTGAAACAGCGAACGCACCTGAAGGCGCTAAAATGCTCCAAGCTAAAGGTAAGGGTATGGAAGGTTACAAATTCACCATTCAAGTATCAACACTTGATTGTACAGAATGTGGTGTCTGCGTACAAGTATGTCCAACACCTAACAAATCACTTGCTATGGTACCAATCGGTGATGAACTTGCTAAGGGTTCACAACAAACAGCAGATTACTTCTTTAATGAAGTAACCTACAAAGATATGGGTACTGACAATCCTAAGAACTTAAGCTTCAACCAACCTCTCTTTGAATTCTCAGGAGCATGTGCTGGTTGTGGTGAAACACCATACATAAAAGCATTAACACAACTCTTTGGTGATCATATGGTTTTTGCAAATGCAACAGGTTGTACATCAATTTATGGTGCATCATATCCTGCAACACCATATACAACCAATGCTGAAGGTTTTGGTCCAGCTTGGGCAAACTCATTATTCGAAGATAATGCTGAATTTGGTTTTGGTATGAAGATTGCTTATGAAACCATGAGAGATCGCGTTCAAACCTTATTAGCAAATCATAAAGATGAAATGCCTGAAGCACTTAAAGTTTTAGCAGAAGAATGGATTTTAAACCGCAAGAGTGCTGAAGTCACACGTAAGCTTCAAAAAGAAATGCTTACAATGCTTGAACAAATCGATAAACCCTATGCAAAAGAACTCGTTAGCCTCAAGGATTACTTTGTGAAAGTTTCACAATGGATCATGGGTGGTGACGGATGGGCATATGACATCGGTTACGGTGGTATCGATCATGTTATCGCAAATAACGAAGATGTCAACATCTTAGTTCTAGACACTGAAGTTTATTCAAACACAGGTGGTCAATCATCTAAATCTGCACCTACAGGATCTATCGCTAAGTTTACTGCAGCAGGTAAAAACACGAAGAAGAAGGATTTAGCAGCGATTGCTATGAGCTATGGACACGTATACGTGGCACAAATTTCTCATGGTGCATCTCCAATGCAAGTCGTCAGAGCCCTCAAGGAAGCTGAAAGCTATGAAGGTCCATCTATTATCATCGCTTATGCACCATGTATTGAACACGGTATTAAGGGTGGTATGCAAAATACCTTTGCACAAGCGAAACTTGCAACCGAATGTGGTTACTGGCCAACATTCAGATTTGACCCAAGAAGAGAAACAGAAGGTAAGAACCCATTCATCATTGACTCTAAACAACCTGTATGGGATAAATACCATGATTACCTCTTATCAGAATCACGTTATGCACAACTTGCACAAATCAATCCAGACCATGCAGCTGACTTACTTGATAAGAACTTAAATGATGCAAAACGTCGTTGGTCAATGTACAAGCGTTATGCAGCTATGGATTACACTGTTTCTGAAAATTAATCAATCACATTTTCAAAACTAAATGAACACATGAAAACCTGTCCAAAATGAGTCTTCTAATGGATGGGTTTTTTCTTATTACTTTAGAATATACGCGCGCGTATACATGAACAGGATATAACGCGAAAGATCATCAAATGGATTAATTGGTGAAAAAAGGAATGTAAAATGTTTCAAATAAATGTCAGAAACATCGAAATAACATTGAATTTTTAATCATACTGTGATAAAGTATATGTAACAATTAAAGAAGAAACAAAAGGTGAATACATGAAAAAGTTTTTTGTAACATACAGATTATTAATAGAAATTGCAGTGATCACGTTGATCTGCTTATTACCAACACTTATTTTAGTGTTTTATAAAAATAGAGAATTTGTTGATATCGGTCTATTATCTACAGCGATTCTCTTTGTTATTTTTGTTCTTCCTATTTATAACAGAGCTACAAAATATTCCAAATCTAAGAAAAAAGCATCATAATCAACATAAATTCGTTTTACAAGGTACCATTTGATGGATGTCTCTTCAATGCAAAAATTATCATTTTTATAAGATAAGAAGCGTTCATGAAGGCATTTTCTTCACAAATGTCACCGATAACAATGGGTATAATCAAAAAAGAGGCAATGTAAGAAATATGTAAACGTTTTCATAATACGTTTTTTGTAACGATTGCTATTTTTTGGTATAATACATATAAATATTTTTATGAAGGAGAGAAAAGGAAATGAAAAGAATTCTTTCGGTTTTGTTTATTCTATCGTTTGCATTGTTGCTCGTCGCATGTAAAGATAATCCAACACCAGTGCCAACACCAACTCCCGAAAATAACGCTCCAGTTATTAGCGGTGCAGTGAATGTTCCTGAATTAGTTAAAGGTACTGCGTTTGATCCACTTGCAGGCGTTACAGCTGCTGACGTAGAAGATGGTGATTTGACTTCAGTAATTGTAGTTACAAATCCTGTCGATGTAAATACGAATGGTACATACACTGTTACTTATAAAGTTACTGACTCAGCAGGCGCTGAAACTACAGTATCTATTACAGTTACAGTTTATACACCAAATGGTGCTCCAGTTATTGATGGTGTTACCTCTCACGTTTTAGGGTTAAATGAAGCATTTGATCCAAAAGCTGATGTAACTGCTACCGATGCTGAAGATGGTGACTTAACAGCTGCAATCGTTGTTGAAGGCGCTGTTGATGCTACTAAAGTTGGTCGTTATGAACTCGTGTACTCAGTTGAAGATGCTGGTGGCCTCAAAGGCTTCGCTACATCAACCGTATTAGTAGTTGAAGATAAGACAGCTTTATATAATGGCGTACTTAACTTAAAGTTTGCAACAACCGATGTTAAAAATACATTCTTTGCTGCAGCTGAAAGATACCTACTTGAAAACATGGTTGGTGGTATTCCATTCTATGTAGCAAACTCATTCAGTCTACTTGCTGATCGTGTTACTTTACCAGTTGACTCATTTATCCCATCTTATGGTTGGGGTACTCGTTATGCTACAGTAACTGCTGATGACTCTAAGGTTCTTAATGTTGAAGGCCAATATGGTGAAGCTGGTAAATACACATATCGTATGTGGGATACACAGTCTTTCTCAACATTAAACTACTGGACTTATGATGATTCAATCTCTGCTGATTACATGGCATTCATCAATGGTGGTTTCTATACACAAGCATTAAATAATGCTCAAAACGGTTGGGAATTCAAGCCAGAATTAGCTGATGGTAAACCTACAGCTATTAATGGTACTGTTGCTGCAAATGGTAAGATCAGTTCTAAGACATGGCAAATCAAACTTAAGGATAACCTAGAATGGGCATTCAATGCCAACATTGATACAACTGGTTATGACATGGTTATTGATGCTAATGACTTCATCTGGACATATAGAGAAGCATTAAATCAAAATTACTTCCGTGCTATTTCTGGTGGTGGTGACTTCGTAACTGAAATTGCTGGCGCTGAAGCTTATGCTCAAAGAGCAGCTGAAATTTACGGTGGCGACACTGCTCCAACACCTGAACAACTCGCAGAACTTGATACATTATGGGCAAGCGTTGGTTTAAAGAAGATTGATGACTTAACTTTACAGTTCACAACTAAGAATGCTAAGGGTCTATTTGATGCATACTATCTATTAGCTTGGCCAGCTATGCAAGAAGATCTTTATAAAGCTTCTTGGGATGCAACCGCTGGTGCCTACAAGTATGGTACTAACGAATTATGGATCGCATCAAGTGGCGAATATATCATGACTTCTCATGAAGTTGGTAAATTAACTCGTTATGAAAAGAATCCTAAGTATCCTAATGATGATTTAGGCGAAACAATGTGGACAGGTTATGATATTATCATTTACTCATCTGCAGAAGTTGCTTTCCAAGCATTCCTTGATGGTAAACTTGAAATGAGTGGCGTTCCAAATGCGAGAATCCAAGAATTCATTTCTGACCCAAGATTACTTCAAACTCCAGATGCTACAACTTGGAGACTTAATGTCAACGGTCTACAAACTGTTGAAAAACAACAAGCACAATTCCCAGGTTCTACTTATGAACCAGAACCTATCTTAGGTTATACAGACTTCAGAAAAGCATTGTACT
>CAZETB010000087.1:0-4087 GCA_964514865.1 uncultured Mariniplasma sp.
GTAGCAACTTCAGAACTCGTTTGTGTCTATAATAAACAAGATAATCAAATCGATTTCCAAGGGATTGCATCCATTGAAATAACGATTGAAAGTTATCAAGAAGTCAATATCGGTTTTATTGATGCTATGTTTATTGAAGTAGAAAGACAAGAACCCATAAACTTTGTAATCGAAAATGTTGTCATTGATGAAAATGGCATCAGATTAACATTTAATGAAGCTCTTTTTGCAGATTATTATGAAATCACTATTTCAAGAGATGGTATCAATTACACAAACCCCATAGAAACTCTTACAACAACAGAAAATGACATAACGTTTGATATGGATGAAACTTATGAAACAGGTATTCCATACTATGTAAAAGTTATAGCTAAAAATGAAATTGGAGAAAAACTTGCATCTAATAGTGGATTTGTCTTCTATATTGAATCTGACGATGTCTTAATTATTAATAACTTTGATTTTGTTGATCAGGCAAGTCTGTTAGCTTATGCAAGCTCAAATATGGCTGTTCATCAAGGTCTTCAACTTGATCTTGCTGAACGTGGTATTGAAATCACGAGCTTAGGACAGGGGTGGCAAAACTTTATCTTTAAGTTTGAAAAAGGAATTAATAAAGATTTTACCCAACTCAAATTCTATGCTGATTTTACAGGTTATCAAGGACAAGTTGTCATTGAACTTGTCGATCAGTATTATGGTATATTTGCATACACTTTAGATATTTCAACCCATAAAGAAGGTGAATTTATCATCGATCTTGATAGTTTTCTCAATAAATCAGATGGTGCAGCTTTTGATGGTCGTGATCTGATCTGGATAGGATTCAATTTCAACGATGCAATAGGTGGTATAATATATTTTGATGACTGTCAGTTAATCAAGTAACTAATATTAAAACATATCAAACCAAAAAGAGGTCTATGAATGAGTAAAAAAGTAAGTATGGATGAAATTGCTAAACTATGTCATGTCAGTAAAGTCACGGTTTCTAAAGCTTTAAATGATAAAGAAGGCGTGAGCGAATCACTTCGTCAGTTAATTAAAAATAAAGCAAATGAACTTGGCTACTACATGAACTCTGCAGCAAAAAGTTTGAAACTAAATAAAAACTTTAATATAGGTGTCATCATTCCTATGAAATTTATTGGTGGCAGCTCTTCCTATTACTTTGAAACCTATACAAAACTTGTTGTTGAATTGACTCAACAAGGATACTCTGTGCTTCTTGAAATTTTAAATGAAGTTGATGAAGCCAATCATGTACTCCCGGAAATGTATAAAAATGGGAAGATTGATGGTCTCATGATTATGGGACAATTGAGCGATGATTACTTAAAGTGTTTTGAAAATGCGCATCTACCAATCCTTTTATTTGATTTTTATTCATATAATATCGATATCGATAGTGTTGTCATCGATAACTTTACTTCTGGATATAAGGCGGCTGATTATCTGGTTAAAAAAGGTCATAAGCACATTGGATTTGTTGGTAATATTTATGCCACAAGTTCAATTCAAGATCGTTATTTAGGTTATTGTCGTGCTCTATTAGGACATCATCTAACAATTAACCCTAATGATATTGTCAGTGATCGTGATGATAAGGGGAAGTTTAAACCTTTCATCATGCCTGATGAAATGCCTACAGCATTTGTATGTAATAACGATCAAATAGCGTATGAATTCATTCAGAAGCTGAAACAAATGAATTATCAAGTCCCTGATGATGTATCAATCATAACATTTGATAATACATTTTATTCACAAAAATCAAATCCTCAAATAACGACTCTTTGTGTTGATACGGATAAAATGGTGCATGCTGCAGTAAAAACTATACTACAAAAAATGAATAAAGAATCACGCTATCACAAGGTTTTCATACAATCAAACCTTGTTGAAAGAGACTCTGTTAAACACATATAGGTGATATAGAGTATTATTAAAATTCTGAGAACGATAACAAAACTTATACGAAAATATCTTATATTGTTTTGATGAGTCCGTGTGATAAAAAAGTGTATATTATTACACTAAAAAAGATCACGTTACACACGTTATTTAGGTTCAATGCAATATGTATTGGACCTTTTTTAATTAGTTTATCTAGATATGTTATTTTCAATCAATACTTAATGATTAATGTCATGCCAATAATCTATATATAACAATTATGATGAAGTTATTATACAAATATCAGGTATAATGTAAGAAAAACCTTACAATATATGTCATATTTAAATGGTTGATGGTGATTAAATAATTGATTAAAATGGAATTATCATAAGGAGAATTATAAAATGAAATTTGAAAAAAATCTAGAAATATTAAGAAAGAGTAAAGATATGTCGCAAGAAGAGTTAGCTCACGCGATTGGTGTAACAAGACAAACCATTTATAGTTGGGAAGCTGGTGCAAATTATCCTAATATATTAATGTTGAAGAAAATCGCATCAGTTCTAAATGTAACAACAGATGATCTTTTAAACGGATATGATGTCAGCAAACTTCCTAAAAATTTTAGAAAAGTAGAATTTAATCACATTTCTAATAAAGAAGTAGAGATTAAGTATAAAGAAGTACCAAACTGGTTTATTCCATTAAAAATTGGTGAAGAAGTGTGTTGGGGATTATACGATGATGGAGTCAAAGACTTTTCATATCATTTAACAGTTCAAAACAAGGTCATTATGCATGACCAAGAAGGTTATGAAATTCTTGTAGAAGAATATGATTCATTATTGAATAAAACAGATACATACTCTCTCATTATTAATGAGTTAAATGATCATCTATACTTCATTGGTAGAATATATTACAAAAACGATATCAAGTGTATAGAATCATTTCACGATCAAAAATTTCTTGACAACTGGGGTATTGGCAAAAAATTCTTAGGGCAAACGATGATCTATAAGAACGGAGAAAATTATGAGTTAGTATTTGAAGGGAATAAGGAAAAAGTAATAAGAATCAGTTATTTTGATCCAGATGGAACAACTGATCCAGAATATGCATATTTTGAAGTTTTTTTAAATCAAGACTTGGAATCAATATTCTGGCAAAGATATAAAAAGGGTGCAAAATCTAAGACAATTAAAATGATTAACGGTAAAAAATACGGTTTAAATTACCAGGTGTTAACCGATAGAATGAAATATATACATAAAGATTAAATATCGCATGGAAAGGAATTAGGGTTGATATAAAAACATCAAGTTTATTTTTGCACAAGACATCATTCAGTATAAAATAAATTTACATGGTATAATGTTTCCAAAATATAAGGAGGAAAGTATGAGATTATTGCTTACTTCTGGTGGCATTACAAATGCTGAAATCATGAATGCTTTTCTAGAACTATTAGGAAAAAGTATTGAAGAAAGTACGGTACTATGTGTGACAAGTGCTTCTTATACATTTAGTCGCGGACCTTACATGGCATATGAATTCTTGACAGGCAAAACTGGTGCACCTATGTGCAACTTAGGATTTAAAGAAATTGGGATTTTAGAGGTAACAGCATTACCTCATATTGCAGATCACATTCTACAAGAACAACTTAATCATGTAGATGCCATACTGGTGAATGGTGGAGACCCACTTTTCTTATATCATTTCTTTAGCCGATCAAATCTTATGTCACATATATTAGAAAAAAACATATTGTACGTTGGATTAAGTGCTGGCAGTATGATTTTAACACATGATATAGGACGTGAGTTTGTAGGCTGGCATGCTGAAAATCATACATCAAAAACATTTGGTGTCGTTGATTTTTCCATTTTTCCACATTTATTTTATCCTGATTTTCCCAACAATAATTTAGACAATGCAAAAAAATGGGCTGAAAAAATTAACAACCCATGTTATGCCATCGATGATGAAACTGCATTTTTTATAACAGATACAAGATTTAAAATCATATCTGAAGGTGAGTATTATAAACTAAAATAAGTGAGGATGTGTTCGAATGAGCAGTGCTTTATTGGTAATTGATGTTCAACAAGCCATTACCAAAAAAAAAACTGACGAGTGGTGAAAAGTGTTGGTAGCATGTAAGATTGACATGTTAACAAAA
>CAZETB010000088.1:0-3984 GCA_964514865.1 uncultured Mariniplasma sp.
TAGAAAGAAAGGAAGCTATACTCTTACTATTATTACAGTTTTGAGTATACAAGAAGCCATGAAGAAAATTACTTATATATTTTACCTATGTGCTTTGTCTGTTTTTTTGTCATGTTGCACAAATGGATTCAGTTACTCTGTAGACAAGATTGAGATAGCATCAATTGAAATTATTGAGTATGATAACTATCAGCAAAATGTAACATATCATACGTTATATGTGTTAAATAGTGATGAAATCAGTAATTTTATTGATGACTTTTCCAAGATAGATTTCTCGAGGGTATATGGAGACCCTTATGGATTCAGTGGCAAATGTATACAATCAAGTATTTAAATGATGATTATGAAATCATTTGCCAAAAATATATCGAGAGACGCAATATTGATAATGAAGTATTGACTTGGCATTATTATCATGCTGATGAATCAAAATTTCAAGAACTCCTAGACAGGTACACGGAATCATAAATTACAAACATTGTGATGATAGTATAGTGATAATAGAATGAAAATACTATCAATTATCAACTGTACTAAGTGATAAAAATCACTCTAAGAACGAAAAAATGTGTTGGTAGATATGTCTACGAACACATTTTCATTTATAATATTTTAGTTAACATGATAAAGTTAAACGATCATTACTTCTTCTTCAACTTACATACAAAAAATCCTTCATAGTAAGGTGTAGGTTTAATCAATAATGTCCCCTCTATCTGCGTAGGTAACTTAGGTATATGTTGATACATAGAATCATCAATAGGAACGAGTTCAACCTGGTTCCTTTTTAATACACTCTTGATCATTTCTTCATTTTCTATAGGCAAAATTGAGCATGTTGAATAGACCATTGTCTTTCCTGTCTTTAACAGTTTAATCGCTTTATCAAGCAATTCCCTTTGTAACTTAACAGATCTATTAACAAGTTCTTTAGAAAATGTTTGATAACTTTTAGGTTCACTTAAAACAAATGTACCAGACCCACTACAGGGGGCATCAAGCAAGATATGATCAAATCTAAAAAAGTCATCTAATTGACGTGCATCCTTAATGATTAATGATGCATTTTTAACACCTTGTTTGTTTAAATTGAATTTAAGTTTTTCTGCTCTAATTTTATGTGCTTCAGTAACAGTCAATCTTGCTTGATTAGACGTTAATGCTGCAATTTGAGTTGTCTTACCACCAGGTGCAGCTGCCATATCTAAAATATCTTCATTGACGTGTGGATCAAGGATTAAAGAAGGGATCATGGATGATAGACTTTGTAAGTAGATCATACCTTGTTGATACATTTCTAATCGTTCAATTTCTTTTTCATCACATGACACAACAAATGCATCTTCATACCAACTTACTTTTTCATAAATAATATGTTCTTGTTTAAGAACTTGTTCTACCTCTTCTGGTGTTGATTTTAATCGATTAACTCTAAACGAAACAACACGCTTATTCGGCATATGAACAAAAAGATCAGATGCTATGTTTTCACCATAAGCATCTGTTAACATGGTCTTAAAAAGGGTTAATTGTTCTGAAGATTCATCATGATACATAGTGCACCTCATTTCTTTCATTATACTTCATAAGTATTTCTAGTCTCAAGATTAATCTTTTTATTCGATAAAAACTCACCATAACCATCTTATATCATTAAAATAGTATGATATAATATGAACAAAATGAGAGGGTAAGTGATGACATCGGTACAGAAAAATCCTGTGGTCGGAAATGTCAATAAAATTCTCGTAGGCGCTATTTTATGGACCCTGTTTTTTATACGGGTTTTTTTTAATGAAACCGCATGGAATGACACCTTTCTTGGTGAGACCTTACCAAATCTTTATCAACCTCATATCCTCTATCTGATCCAACTTATCTTTTTTGGTATTCTTAATATCAATCTTTATCACTACACCGTTGGCAAGCGTCACGCTGTTTTAGATTATGCACGATTCTTCAAAGTGTTGATTTTTATTGCTTTAGTCGTCTTTATCTCACAAACGATCAGTCTTTATCTCGATATTCCTTTTCATTTTGGATTGATTGGTTATTTTTTTGGTGATGGTGACTATGCCTTATATCAGCGTTCCCTTCCCATCGAAACCTATCTATTGTATACGATATCATCCATGATGCTTGTACTCTATTTTTCAGGTGTTTTAATTTACTTATATCAAGTTCTTAAAATGAAATTAACCTTAACATTTGCTTATCTTCTACGTTATCTTTTTATTGTTTTTCTCTATGGCGTAACACTTTCTTATACCCCAGAAGGCTTTAACATCTACCACTTAGGTTTGATGTCTATCTATGTGCTTTCCGCTTTACTTGTTTATATTAAAACAACGTATAGCTTAAAAGCACTTGTGCTTGCTGTGATTTTATTATTTATTTTATAAACATAGAAAAGAGGTTGGATTATGAACGATTTTAAAAATGATTTTGAATTTGAAAAAGAGGTTGTTGATGAAGCATTATTAGATAACCCAGAACCCAGATGTCCTGTTGTCCTTCTACTTGATACATCATACTCCATGACAGGTAATCCGATCAATCAACTCAACGAAGGTGTCTTTGCACTCTATGCAGCACTTCGTGATGATGATTTAGCGAGTGTTCGTGTGGATTTATCTGTGATTTCATTTGGACAATCTGTGACTGTCCTACAAGATTTTGCAACCGTATCTGAATCACAAGCTCCAGAACTTCGTGTCAATGGGATGACACCGATGGGTGAAGCTATAGTCACAGCTTTAAGAAACATCGAAAACCGGAAGAATGAATACCGTGCAGCAGGTATTTCATACTATCGTCCATGGCTTTTTGTGATCACAGATGGTGAACCAACAGATTCAGTATCTGAAGCATCTCAGATGCTCCAACAAGCTATTTCATCAAAGAAAGTGATTTTCTTTGGTATTGGTGTTGAAAATGCCAACATTGAAAGATTAAGACAAATCGCAGGTTCAAGAGATCGCGTGTTTAAACTAAACGGTTTAAACTTTAAAGAACTCTTCCAATGGGTATCTTCATCACTATCAAGTGTTTCATCATCACGTGTTGGTGACACGATCAAACTTGAAAAACCAAGTGATGATGTTTTCGAATTTGAGGTATAACATTGATTAAAACCTACGGTGCATCTGTTGTTGGCACCTCTCATTTAGCATCTGATACACCTTGTCATGATGCCCATGGTATACGCATACTGGATGGAAACATCGGCTATATCGCTTGTGTAAGCGATGGTATGGGTAGTGCAAAAGCTGCTGAAATTGGAAGCCAGGTTGCTTCTTCTTTTGTGCTCGATACACTTTATGAACATCTTGATATGACACGATGTGATGATGAGATTATCGACTTAATGAAATCAAGTTTTATAGAAACACGTGAAAGACTTGAACAGGAATCTATAGAACGCGATTTAAACATTAAAGATTTAAACTGTACGCTTTTAGTTTTCATCTCTTTACCAAATAGACAGTTCTACGGTCAGGTAGGTGACTGTTCAGCCATCGGTAAGAAGGGTGAAGACTACCACGTCTTAGTTGAACAGCAACGTGGTGAATATGCAAATGCTACCTATAGCATTTGTGATCTAACATCTGTTCAAAATGGAATCTACGAACGTCTTGATGAGGTTTATCCGATGATTGCTTTAATGTCTGATGGCATTGAGAGCATCAGTATCTCATCTAAGGATAAAACGGTTAGCCATTTATTTTATGATCCTTTTTTCAATGCTTTTTTGCATCCAAACTTTCAACAAGAAAACGTCACTGAAGCACTCAAACGTTTTTTAAATAGTGAGCGTGTCAATAAAAAGACCGATGATGATAAAACACTTTTATTTATCTATGATGAGGATTTATGAAAAAATACTTTCTTGAAGATGGTTCAAAGATCTTAATCGATGATTCGAAACCAATCGGAAGCGGTGGTGAAGGTTCCGTCTTTAAGCTTGCTAAAAATCCTAAT
>CAZETB010000089.1:0-3930 GCA_964514865.1 uncultured Mariniplasma sp.
GTCCTCGAAAGTAAATCATTTTTTTCCTATTTTTTGTTGAAAACAATGAGGATCTCAATTTTTGGAGAAAAAATTGTAAAATATTTATTTCCTGATCAACGATTTGAGTTATTTAGTGGTGTGTACATAACAACACTGTATCGTGGTGATTTATCAACAGTTGGTATGGGTAGTACATGCCTTTCAGATTTTTATTTGGATTTTGGATTAGCTGGAGTTATTTTTGGAATGGTTGTGGTTGGATATGTTTACAATCTTTTCGATAAAGTATTGACTTTTTCAAAAGTAAATGATATTAATTTAATTCCTGGTTGGCTATTGTTAGGCACATTATATTTTGGAGCACATGCTATTTACATTCCGAGGAGTACTTTTTTGCTTGCTTTTAAATTCTTTTTAAATGCTTGTTTTATATTTTATTTGTTTCACATTACTGTTTATTTCTTTACAAAAAATACAAAAAACGATGTCTTTTAAAATATTTTAAATTATAAAGTTTATACTAAATTCAGATATATAATTATGTTTATTAAACTTATTATAAAATTTTATTTTTTTTTAAAGAAAACATTTGACAGGATTTTGATGTATTTATCACGTGGTTTATTTTGTGTATGTGGTGAGAGGGTAACTTTTTATCCCACAAAATCAGATTTTACATATAAGAATATTTCGATTGGTAATCGTGTGTTCATTGGACCTGGAGCTAGCTTTATAGCTTCAGTCAGTCACATTTATATAGAGGACAACGTTTCATTCGGTCCAAATGTGACAATTCGTGGGGGGAATCATGCTTTCCACATTGTTGGAAAATTTCTTTCAGACTATAAGTTGGAAGATAAGAAGCCAACTGATGACGAACCTGTTCATATTGAAACCGATGTTTGGGTAGGTACTGGGGCTATTATTTTGAAAGGTGTAACTGTGGGACGTGGGGCTATTGTCGCTGCAGGCGCAGTTGTTACAAAGGATGTCCCTCCATACAGTATTGTTGCAGGCTGTCCGGCTCGAGTCGTTAAATATAGATTTTCAAAAGAGCAGATACAAGAACATGAGCAAGTGTGTTATCCCGAAAATCAGAGAATAGACCTGGACTATTTGAAGGATGACGATGATAGAAAATAGTGGGTTTGTATATTCATTTTAATATAATTTTGTACTCTCAAGATAAACTCTTAAAAATATTTTATGGTTAAAATTTGTGTAATCGGTCTGGGTTATGTGGGATTGCCTTTGGCTAGATTGTTTTCTACGAAATATAGTGTGGTGGGTTTTGATGTGAATCAAGCACGCGTGGAAGCCTTGATGGCAGGTCATGACTCGACGCTGGAAGTGAGCGACGAGCTGCTCCAAAAAGCGCTCAATAATGGATTAACTTGCACCTCCTGTCTGGAAGAGATTCGCGATTGTAATTTCTATATTGTAACGGTTCCAACACCTGTTGATAAGAATAATTGTCCAGACCTGACTCCGCTTCTAAAAGCGAGTCACACGGTTGGCCACGTTATTGAAAAAGGAGATATTGTTGTTTATGAGTCTACCGTTTATCCCGGTGCTACTGAGGAGGATTGCATTCCGGTTATTGAACGAGTCTCTGGATTAATATTTAATCGTGATTTCTTTGCAGGGTACTCTCCTGAGCGGATTAACCCCGGGGATAAAGAGCATACAGTGGAGAAAATAAAAAAAGTGACCTCGGGTTCCACGCCTGAAATCGGGAAGAAGATTAATGAAATTTATTCTTCGGTCATTACAGCGGGAACGTATTTGGCCCCCAGTATAAAAGTTGCTGAGGGAGCGAAAGTGATTGAGAATTCACAACGTGATATCAACATCGCTTTTGTCAACGAGCTCTCCAAGATTTTTACCCGGATGGGAATCAATACGCAGGAGGTTTTGAAGGCGGCGTCTACAAAGTGGAATTTTTTGCCCTTTACCCCCGGTCTTGTTGGTGGACATTGCATCGGAGTGGATCCCTATTATCTAGCGCAGAAAGCTCAAGAGTATGGATATCACCCTGAGATAATCTTGGCTGGACGACGTCTTAACGACGGGATGGGTGAGTACGTGGCGGGGGAGGTCGTTCGCCACATGATAAAAAAAGGTTTAATGGTGAAGGGAGCCAAGGTGTTGGTTCTGGGTATCACCTTCAAGGAGAATTGTCCTGATGTGCGTAACACCAAGGTTGTGGATATCATTCGCACTCTGGAGAAATATGATATCTGCGTAACAGTTCACGACCCTTGGGCGAGTCCGGCTGTGGCTGAAGATGAATATGGAGTTAGTATTTGTAATGAGAAACCAGATGGAAAATACGATGCTATTGTTCTTGCTGTCGCTCACCGGAAATTTGAAGAGCTAGACATTCCTTCCCTTTTGAATAACAAAAGCATCCTTTACGATGTAAAGGGGATGTTGAAATGTTATGTGGATGGAAAATTGTAATTCAATAAATAATTAATTTATTAAATTAATATTATATATTATTTTGAAAACCTTACGCAAAAATATTTTGTTGCTGGCTCCCACACGTGGAAATGGAGGAATTAATACTTGGACTCGAACCTACCTCAAGACATTTAATTCTGAAAAATTTTCTTTATTTTCAATAGATACCTCTTTAAAACACCGCTCTCAGACGACGCGTTCTATCATAATACGAACTCTGGCAGGATTATTGGATTTAAGGATATTAAGAATGGAAGTAAAACGTGCTCTCAAGGACAATGATTTTGCAGTAATGCATACGACAACCAGCGGTTCATTGGGAACCTTGCGAGATTATATTCTGGGAAAAATTTGCAAACGCAACGGTTTGAAGTTGATCATGCATTGTCGCTATGGTCGTATTCCTGAGATACTCGAAAGTAAATCGGTTTTTTCTTATTCTTTGTTAAAAACAATGAGAATTTATGATCAAATTTGGGTCTTAGACTTAAAAACAAAGAAAAAACTATCCGAATATAGCGATTTAGCATCTAAAGTTTATTTGACTCCAAACAGTATTCGTGTTCCAAAAACCTGTTCTGTACCTCAGAGATTTCGAAATCTTTTGTTTATGGCCAATATATACCCCGAAAAAGGGATATTCGAGTTGATTGAGGCGGTACAAAAAACAAAGCTTGATGTAGTCTTATCAATTGTCGGGCCAGGAGCGGATTGGATTATTCAAAAGATCAAAGACTCTGTCGGCGATGATTTAGGAAAAAGGATTCATTTGCTTGGTCCTAAAAAAAATGATGAGGCTGTCGAATTTTTGAAAAATCAAGATATCCTCATACTGCCATCATATAGTGAAGGGTTTCCAATCTCCATTCTTGAAGCCATGAGTTATGGCAAGCTTGTTGTTGCGACCCGGAAAGGAGCTATTTCGGATATGCTGATCGCATTAGATGGTTCTCAGTGTGGGATATTAGTCGAAGAAAAGAGCTCGGAATCTATTCGAAATGCCATAGAATGGGCGGTATCCAATCCGATTACTGCCTCTGAAATGTGCAAGAAGGCTTATGAAAAGGTTTGGAATGCGTACCGAATGGAAGTTGTTTACAAATTATACGAAGAAAGATATAGTGCTCTTGTATAGGGTTTCCTTCTGAGGAAATTCCAATTTCTCAACTACTATGCTTGGCTATATAACGCGATAAGGTGTAATTTGGGAGGGAAGACAATGAGAGCTCTTGTATTTCTTAAAATTAGAAAGTTCATTTTCTTAGGAATGCCTTATAGCATAAGGTCATTATCATTCTTCTTGTATCGACAGTGAAAGTATTAATTCTCTCTCAAGCGATTTCTGATTTGTACATAAGCATTATCCGCGGGGCTTAGGCATATCTTCCTCCAGATGAATATTCTCTATATAACGATATCTGATTTACGTGATCTGAATAAACGGGGGATTTATACGGATTTAATAGGGGAGTTTGTCAAGCA
>CAZETB010000090.1:0-3742 GCA_964514865.1 uncultured Mariniplasma sp.
ATGATGTGTCATTTATATGGCTTTCCATCTTTGTTGTTACAATGGAAGTATCAGGTGTCATGATGCTTATTATCTTGATCAGACACATGAAACAACGTAAAGGAGAACTCTTAAATGACGTTAACAACCATTGATCAATATTTAGAATCGTTAGATGAATCATTGCTTTGGTGGCATCACGAAGTCATCACGTACATGAAAGATAAATACCCAAATTATCCTTTAGTCTTCTTTTATCAACGCCCAACACTCAAACTTGATAAAAAACTCTTTATCATGATGGGTGGCGGTAAATCACATTTTTCACTCTATTCAACTGATTTTGAATATGTAGAAAATCATAAGCTCAAAAAGCTTCCAAAGATTAAATATGGGAAATCAGCTATCCTTTTTCCATTGGGAAACAGAGAATATATCCATGAAACGTTTAGTATTATTGATGATATAGTGAAAAGGTCAAGAAAATAAAATATTTGCAGATAAATTTTGAATAAAGCGTTATAATAAAAGAAATTATCAACAAATACCTCAGGTTGGGGATGCTACGGAGGAAATATGAGAAAATTCTTTTTATTCATGACATCAGTCTTATTGTTTTTCATGATGTCGAGTTGTGGAAGTAAAGTTGATGTTTTAAAAAATATCACTAAACAATCATCTATTGAAATTCAACAAACACTAACATACTATAAAACAAGACTTTTAGAGATAATTGGTCAATCGGATAACATAGACACAATCAAGAGTACTGTCATGCCTTTATCAACGACAATTTCTCCATATTCGGTTCGCTATACAAGAGATGAACTTCCACCCGAGTATGATTATTATGCTGATACAGATGTGGTTAATGCTGATTTCATTATGACAACAGCTACAATCTTATCAAATTATACTGTTTATATGATGAGTATAAATGATTTTGAAGAAGACAGCTTTTATTTAGTTAATCAAGATGAATTCAATGTTAAGTTCAAAGTTATCATAGAAGAGAATCAACTACTTATTGAAGCTTATGAATATGCTTCATGGACTGAGTTTTCAGTAGATCATTCCTTTGTAACCTCAGAAATCATCTATATTCATGAAATCGATGGTAAGATACATTTACAACAAGTTCGTGAAACAAATGAAAAATATGGTAGCCCGTTGATTGAAAAAAAATATTATAACGAGTTTATTGAATCAGGAGATATGCTGAACATCATGATTAACATGCATGATCGTTCTGAAGTATATTATCAAAACTATAAGAAAAATGATGGAAGCTTGTTCTTATTTACAAATTCAGAAGAGGGATTAGGATTTAATTATACTGACATTTCAAACAATAAGTCCTACTCTATTTTTATGAATCAAGAACATCAACTCATCCAGAATCATATCTCATATGGCAGATATCATCCCTCATTATCCTTTTCACAGGAAATGTTTAGGATATCTCAGGGTATATCCTTGAAATGGAACTTACTAGATATCACCGGATGGGATGAAATCATCGTTAATGCATATGATTATGATGAAATCTATAATGAAGGCGTACGTCTTCTAACAGATTTTAAAATTGAAGCCTTTGTCGATGAAAATACAGATGCCATGGCATATATCTATGTAAGTGAAGATCAATTGACTGAAAATTTGATTAACCTTTCTGATTATGGTTTGTCATTTAATGCAGTTACACTAAATGAACTCAATCAAGATCGAGTATTCTTATATAATCATTATCTACAAATCCTCCATGATTTTGGATTTTCTGAAAATATGGAAGATAATAGTGATATCTTGAATGATTTGTTCCCGTTTTTTGCTGATTCACAAATGATTAAACAACTTATGTGAAGATCAATCTTTAACGTAGTGATTATGTGGACATTAAGATGCATCCTATGCATCTTTTTTATTGTTTTGATCCATAATCTTCAACATCCTCGAAAAAAACTTTTTATCTTATGATAAGATACCCTAATTAGAACAATAAAAATCATTTTTTTCATTTATAAAACCTTGCAATTTGAAAATCCTATGTTATAATAATCAATGCACGGTTTAATGTGCCTCCTTAGCTCAGTTGGCAGAGCAACTGACTCTTAATCAGTGGGTCCACGGTTCGAGCCCGTGAGGGGGTACCATTTAAAAAATAAAGCATAAGCGTCAGCTTGTGCTTTTTATTTTTCGATTATCATAGAGATGGGATAGTGATCACTCACATATTTTGGAAAATCATGAAGCATGACAGATGATGTTTTCTTATCTGTTAAATAAAAGATGTAATCGATAGGTTCTCCTTCTTTTTGATCTGTAAACCCATGAAATGTGGCAAGTCCGTCATGATGATTAGACTTAAAGTGTTGAAGCATATAAGAAATGGTCTTTGACTTTGGGTGTGTATTAAAATCTCCAGTGATGATGACATCTTCATCTTTTCTGATCTTATAAATGATTCTTACCAAATGTTTTGCTTGTTTGAGACATACATCATCCGATGCATAATCTAAATGCGTGTTAAAAAATAACAGATCTTGAAAGCGAACAAATGTTACAATACGCGGAAAATGACTTCCTTCAACCATGGAAATGTGATTTTCATCATCTGAAAGCCAGTATGTTTTTGTTTCTAATATGCTTTGTTCTTTCTTGTAGAAAACAGGTACACCTTCACCTCGCTCATCACGAGGAACAAAAACGACATCATAAAGATCAGATAAACCTTCCATCAAGTCTTTCACCATATCTGGTGATGCCTCTTGACATCCGATGATATCAAAGTTTTGTTCTTTGATGAATGACATCATCAAATCTTTTCGATGTGGCCATGCATTTTTTCCGTCACTTGCAACGTTAATCCGTAAGTTAATACTCGCAACTTTCATGTTCTCACCTGTTTTTATTCTACCATCTTTATGCTATAATTTGCTCATCAGGAGGTTCTTTTTATGCCTAACATTTACATTATTGGAGATTCGTTAGCTGCGACTAAACTCAACGAAAAAAAGCCAGAAACCGGATGGGGTGAAGTCTTATCTGAAGTTCTACCATATCCTGTGATCAATCACGCTGTTAATGGAAGATCAACCAAATCGTTTATTGCTGAGAATCGCTTAAAGCCTATCGAAGAAAACATACAACCTCATGATATCCTTCTGATTCAATTCGGTCAAATGATCAAAAAATTGAAGATCCACTTCGCTATTCCAAACCTTATGAAGATTATCTATCTAACCTCAAGATCATGATTGATTTAGCCTTATCACATCACGCGAAACCTGTCTTAATCACCTCCGTATCCAGAAGAGCATTTAATACCTATCATCTTTTAGATGGTGAAACATTGGGTGAATATCCAAACGCGATGAGATATCTCGCTAAAGAGCTAAAAATCCCTTTAATTGATATCTTTCAAAGCACACAAGTAGTTATCTCATCTTTAGGTGAAGAGGGCTCTAAAAGCCTATTTTTACATCTTAAACCTGGAGAACATGTCAACTATCCCGATGGTGTCATAGATAATACCCATCTTTCACCCGAAGGGGCAGCGGTTGTTGCTTCGATGATTGCTTTAGAACTTAAACATTTACTATCACTATGAAAACAAAACATATTATTGTCATCGATTATGATCCCAACTGGCCAAACGCTTTTATTGCAATCAAAGATGAACTCATGAAAATGTTAGAGGGTCAGATTATCTCTATTGAGCATGTGGGTAGTACATCTATTCCTAACTGTCCTGCAAAACCTA
>CAZETB010000091.1:0-3734 GCA_964514865.1 uncultured Mariniplasma sp.
AGTCCCTTTTCTTTTGTCTTATTCCTTTCTTCGCCTATTTATTGGATACGGTCTCAGGATTAAACATGAGCAGAGACGGCCGCCAGATAGTAACACAGCAGTTACGATAACAAAGTCGGAGTCACAAAACGCAATAATTGTCACGGGAAGACTGGACAAAAAAGGCAGTTATGGGAAAATAACCAACGACCCAAATATGGGGCAGCTATCTTTGATTTGCGCGGTGATACGTCATTTAGGATGGGAAGGGAAAATCATCATAGACAAACATAACATTTCTCAGCCAACTATTGATGCTAGTGTGAAGAACAAGTTCCTCAAGATATGCAAGAATCTGGACATTGAGTTGCAAGGTATCGTATTACCCAGCATTCTGCAGGTTTCGGATTATTGGCACTACGAGAAAAACTCTGAGAAAATCGCAACCATATTTCTTCACATTGTGGCCGAAGAAAAGGGAATGAGAGGCATTTTTCAGAACCATGCCGGCTGTGAAAAGAGCTACTTCGCTGGGCCATCAGGAGAGTTGGTAACCACAGAAAAAGGGAAGAATAAGATCAAAAAACTTCCAGATTTAGTTTTGGACATCGACGGTCATATTGAGATCATAGAAGGTAAAAACTCAAATAGGCTTTCGCAAGCATTAAGTGACATATCTCAATTCGGGCAGTTCGAGAGCACATATGTGAAACCGTACTATCCCGTTGCCACAACTAGAAGGTCGGTAGTTCTTACTGGAGGAAACGATCTAGTACTGAAGCACAAAGACATTCTTCTGCAAATCAGCAGAAGTGGTTTGGTTATGCTGAATTCATCTGCTCCACAAAAGTTAATAGATGCATTTTCGATCATCTCAAAGATCTCGGGACAGCCAGAGACACTTATTGTCGAAGTGAAGTAAAATAGAAATGTTGTAATTAACATGGCTTTGGACAAATTCAAGGCACACAATTACCTTCATCATTTTTTTAAATGAGGAGTGATTCGCTTGAAGCAAAGACAGCTTGCAGTAAGAATCGAGGAGAATAAGTATCTGAAACTAAAATCACTTCTCGCTCTAGAAGATAGGACAGTTTCTGATTTGATTAGACAATGCATCGATCAATACATTGAAATCAGGGAGAAGAATTGCATTCCAAGTAATCAGAAACGCGGTAGCTAGTCGCGCTTCTGAAATACAAGAATATATTGATGAACCTGGTTTGCCACAAAAGAATATGGATAGCCATATGGGTAAAGCCCAATGGTGTAGTCAGCCCATATCTTCATCCCAGAGTAGTAGAGGTTAGGGATTTTATTGAGTTCTTGGATAATGTCGGCGTGTATAATATTCGCCTTCTTCTTTTGTGGTTGCAGGTCCTTAGCAAATACAACTAAATATCTCTTGTTTTTCAGGTAGTGAAGTGCTCTTTCAACACTTATTCGCAAGCGATCCAAGAATTCATCGTATTCTAAATTGCCTAGATCGCTTTTTGACTCCGTATAAGGAGTTGCAGCTGAGTTGTTGCGGCGTCTTGCTGAATTACCCGTCTTCTTTCTTGACATCATGTCTGCATATGGAGGATCAATTAAAATCATGCCAAGTGAGTTCTTATCAATAATTTTGGACA
Source organism: uncultured Mariniplasma sp. (assembly GCA_964514865.1). Lineage (GTDB taxonomy): Bacteria > Bacillota_I > Bacilli_A > Acholeplasmatales > Acholeplasmataceae > Peloplasma. The sequence goes on from CAZETB010000091.1 coordinate 1,611, forward strand.
GTTTTCCATTTGTTTTTTCCAATATCTCTAGAGAATCACCGACTATAGTAGTTTGCTCTTTAAGGCCTAGAACTTTATTTGCCCTCTTGTACGCGTCAATAAAGTTTTCATTTAGATCGATACCAATTGCTCGTCTGTTAGACAAAGAAGCTCCTATCAAAGAGCCCCCAACACCCATAAAGTAGTCAAGAACAATCTCTTTTTCTTTTGTAAAAAATTCTATAATTTCTTTCATAAGCTGTGGTGGTTTTGGCGAAGGGTGGATCTTTCTTATTTCATGAGCATAAGACTCACTTCCAGTGGTTGAATACCTGGTTACTAGGACTGAATTCAGAAAGAATGTCCATTTTGCACCATCTAGATCATTCAAACGATTATTCATGTGGTACTTTTTTCCTTCTGGAGTTATTACGACCTTCTTTGATGATCCTGATATTAAACAAGTATCTATTTGCCCTCTTAACCACGATGGCAAAGAATCTATATCTTCATAGTCATAAACATCAAAAAAAGGGGTCTTAGGTTTGGTCTCGTCTAATTTATCCAGTCTCTTCTGATTTCTAAGTTTCTTCACCAACTCTGAATAACATTCCTTTATCATTTCACCAAAGACTTGTTTCGCACTATCAAAATTATAAGTTCCTACTTCTTTCTTCAGAAGAGTTTCAAGTTCCTTTTCATTGATGTACTCAGGAAAAAATGCTCCAGAATATTTCTGCTTCTTTTTTGTTTCTGATGTGGTTTTCTGATTTGACGTTTCAAAATTCTCAAAATAAAGTTGCTTGATATAGGAATCGTTTTTAGAAATATTTATAGATGAATATTTTCTAAACGATCCTCTACCCACAAATATATATTCTTGAATTTCTCGTGGCTGCTTTCCATTCGAATTACTTTTGAACCTTGTGAAAGGTATCTCCAGTCTTTGAACTCCAACAAATCCGATCTTTTTAAGCATATCTTCAATATTATCGATTGGTATTATCCCTTCAGAGTTATAACTTATTATTACGTGTCCAACTCTCTTGATAGACTTCGATAATAGATCTTTAAAAGCTATAATTGCTTCTTGCCTCTTGCAGTATTTCGATGACAATTCCTTTGAATCATCTCTTATACCTGTTTTACCTTTTAGAATTGGCTTATCATTTCTTGAAATAGTTTCAAGCAAATGATAATTTGATATGTATTGCCTATTATTGTAAGGCGGGTCAATATATAGCACATCACATTCAATATCATTGATCAAATCATTAGCATCTCTCTGAAAACTGAAGCATTCACTTTTACCCAAAATCAGCTTTGGGGAATTTAGTTCGATCTTCTTGAAAGCTCTCTTATCCCATTTTTTTAGATATGAGCCATAAGTTCCTGATATATTAGAAACAAACGGAATAGCCTCTATAAGCGCACATATAAGATAGTATCTTTCACTTTCAGTTATTCTTTCGGATTCAAACCATTCATCTATTTTGTCTCTAATTTCATCAATCCTAACTGCATTTTGTTCAGTCAAATATTGTCTCCCAAATGATCCCCCGGGTGAGTAGTTTTCATAACAAAAGCCCTTCTTTCCTTCAAGTGAATTCAGGTACGACAATACGCCTTCAGAAACTGAAGATTTTGTTTTTTCAATCACCATTTGCTCCTGTAAAAGGTTGTCGAAAGTAATTTTTGAGTTGTTCTCAATATATGTTTTTTGCATTACATATGAGAAAAAAAGAGTGTCATTGCTTATTATTCCGAATCCTTTCCTCTTGAAGTGTTTTGAAACTACGGTTGTTCCTGCAAAAAGATCTGCAAATACACCAGTTTCATTATCGATTAAGTCAAGCACAACCCTATCAAGGTTTTCAAGAAGCCTTTCTTTACTTCCAATGAACCTCATTTATCATTCAACTCCTTTTCAAGAAATAGAGTATCACATTTGGACTTGTTGGGGTACATAAAGCGTACTGCGATAAAAATTATATAGTATAACTAGTTATACATTATTTCAATGTATTGACAATATCATGTATAATAGATAACTTTATCTTCGATTTTCTTCCAAATTCCAGCGTTATACTAGCACCGTATCCAATAAACAAATCAGCAACAATTGAGGTAATCCAGAATAGGATC
>CAZETB010000092.1:0-3721 GCA_964514865.1 uncultured Mariniplasma sp.
CAATCATATCCTTGAGATAAACAACATTGTCATCTGAAACATTGTGTTCATGAGTTGGATCATTTTCATAATCATTGATGACTGAACCATCTTTGATTTCAATGATACGATCACCATAAATGCGAGCTAATTCCTTTTCATGTGTAACTAAAACAACAAGTTTCTGTTTACTGATTTCTTTAATGATATTCATGATTTCTAAGGTGTTCTTAGAATCAAGATTTCCTGTAGGCTCATCAGCAATAATAACACGTGGATTCTTAACTAATGCGCGTGCAATCGCAACCCTTTGTTGCTGTCCACCAGAAAGCTGTGTAGCTTTCTTTTTTCTAAATGGAAACATATTAACAGCTTGTAAAATGTAATTGACACGTTGTTCAATATCTTCTTTTTCATGAATACCCGCCATTTTTAAAACTAAAGCGATATTGTCATAAACTGATAAATGCGGTAACAAATTATAGTTTTGGAAAATATAACCGATCGATTCATTTCTAATCTTATCCCAAACTGCAGATTGATAACCTTTGATTTCAACATCATCAAAAACAATGGAACCCGTTTGTACAGAATCCAATCCACCAATCACATTGAGAAGTGTCGTTTTACCAGAACCTGAAGCCCCGAGTAAAACAACAAGTCCTTTATCTGGAAAGACAATATTCATGTCATTTAATACATGTATTTCGTTTTTCTTATGTCTAAAGAAATATTTATGTAGTCCTGTAACTTTAATCATCTGTTATTCCTCCTTCGCCTGTACAATGGTTTCAATAACGGTTTGATTAAAAATACGTTTATTAAATCTCAAACCTAACCATGCACCAAATAATAGGAAGATTACAACTAAAATGATGTAGTCATACAACTCCATATATTGAATATTCTTATAGATTGCAGGTATATTATCACCCAAGAAGTAAAGTGCAACAAGCATGATCATGGAAGCAATGAATGCAATCATCATCTGTTCTAACACAACAAGTTTAGCTAACGTTGATTTATTTGTTCCAATCGATCTGAAAATAGCGAAATCTTTCTTCCTACTCTTCATGATATTCTTTGATACAGCATGAACTATCGAATAAAGTAAGATACCCATCATAAGTAACAAAATACCTGTGAAAAAGCCAACAATAAAGACCATAATCCCAGCTTGTGGATTAGGGATATTTGCTGGATAAATGGCACGATAGATTTCGTAATCAATGGCATTAACTGTTTTGACACCGTTGTTTCTTCCTAAAACAGAAAGTGATGCAACAGGACGATTATAAATCAAATAATCGGCTTCATATGTCACCATGAGATAATCTAGAACTTCTTGATAAAGTTCTTCTGAATACATACCATAATATTCTAATTCACTGTCATAAATAAGTTCAACATCTTCTAAAATATAGGTGATCGTACTCATTTCCCAATTATCTTCATTATATTTCCACCCAATGATGGTCACATCAACTGGTTCTGTTGGATTAGGATCATCTCCTGGAACAACAAACTGTCTACCAGTTAAATTATTTTTTTCAGCATACTCTATAAAGATAGAACGATTACCATATTCATAATTCATTCCACTCTGTGCTAAATAATATAGATTATTGAGTTCTTGATAATCCGTGGTATAACTTTCAACTGTCGCATCATTTAAGAATTCATCAGAAAAGTATACGATATTCTTTCGGGTTGTATCGATACCAACAATTTTAAATTCTCCGACAAAATCATCTTCCTCAGGATTACGCAGCATATCACTGGTAGCTATCTTTATCGTTTGACCAATATAGTAGTCAATCCATTCATGACCGATAACAATTTCGTTTCTTGCATTTGGTATATCTCCCTCTACATCTTGTCTACGTAACATCGAAGCTGCATCTGTACCATCGATTCGATCATTTGCATAATAATCATAACCACCTAAGTCATTTGGATACCGATTATCTTCTAGAAACACATAAAGACGTGATGAATTATAAAATGCTAACCCATGTTCATACACACGCTCAACTGTTCGCAAATTTTCAAAATAAGCAAGATCTTCAGCTGTAAAATCTTCACCATCTTTGCGTTCGACTAAAACGCGTGTCTCGGTAACATTTGGGAAACGTGCTGATCTTGTATTTTCGACTTCTCTCATCTGAGAGATGCGATATGTATACACCATAGAAAATGCAATCATCACGATGGCTTGCATTAAAACAAGGAATGTTAAACGTTTAGGTGCCGAGAATAAACTTCTTAATGTAAAACGTAATAAAGTTAAAAACGACATACCACGATGCCCAGGAAGTACACCTTTTTCGATGATGTCAGCTTTTTTTAAAACCTTATCTTCAACGACTTGACCATCATGCATTTTAATTTTGCGGGTTGCATATTCTTGAACTTGTTCAAAGTCATGTGTCACAACAATAACAAGTTTATCTTGACTGATATCATGCAAAAGTTTTAAGACTTGTGCACCTGATACGCTATCTAAATTTCCTGTAGGTTCATCTGCAACAATAATCGGACAGTCTTTAGCAAGTGCTCTCGCGATAACAGCACGTTGTTTTTGGCCACCAGATAACTTAGATGCTTTATGATTTTTATGTGAAAGAAGACCAACTTTATCAATTAATTCTAAAGCTCGTTGTTTTCTTTCTTTGATTGGATATCCTTGTACTTCTAATGCTAAAAGAACGTTTTGATAAACGGTAAATGAATCAATGATATTATAGTTTTGAAAAACAAAACCAATATTTGATCCACGATATCTTTCCCAATCAGCAATCGTAAAATGTGATGTTTCCTCACCATTGATGTAAAGCTCGCCTTCTTCATAGCCATCTAAACCACTGATGACATTGAGAAGAGTTGATTTACCTGATCCAGATTCACCTGTGACAGCAACGAATTCACCTAATTCAAATGAGAGGTTAATACGTTGCATCCCAACGGATACAGTTTCAGCTGATTTATAAAACTTCGATACATTCTCTAATTTAATCATGCTCATTTATACATTCTCCTTGTTAATCACACCCCATAGATCCAAAGGATGATGAATGATGTTTGTAGCACCATGCTCAATTAATAAATCCTCATCTCGAAATCCCCATGTTACACCTACTGAACGCATCGATGCGTTATTGGCGGTATCGATATCGACTTCAGAATCCCCAACAAATAGTGCTTCTTCATGACTGACCTGAAGTAAGTTTAAAGCTTTATAGAGCATATCAGGATGTGGTTTAATAGGTATTCCTTTAACTTCGCCAATCGCTTCATCAAATAGGTTCTCAAAGACTTCTTGATTCAATGATTTAACAAGATGCTCAAACTTATTGGAAACAACAGCACATTTATAGCCTTTATCTTTGAGTTGGTGTAATAGCGTTAAAATACCATCATATGGATGGGTATGAACGTTACTATGGGTATCATAATAATCTTGATAGATTCTAAAAAGAATTTCTTTCTCTTCCATTGTATAAGATTCAGGTACAATCCGTTCAATCAGTTTACGTGCACCATTGCCTACCGCTTTTCTGATATCATCACGAGATTTTTCTGGTAAACCTTTTAATCTTAATGCATGGTTTGCAGCAATCTTAATATCTTCAAGGGTATTTAATACAGTGCCATCCATGTCAAAAATAACAGCTTTAATCATAGTTGCTTGTATACTCAAAACTGTAATAATAGTAAGAGTATAGCTTCCTTTCTTTCTATT
>CAZETB010000093.1:0-3547 GCA_964514865.1 uncultured Mariniplasma sp.
CATCAATGGTGGTTCACATGCAGACAACAACGTTGACTTCCAAGAATTCATGATTTTACCAGTTGGTGCGAAGAACTTTAAAGAAGCTATCCGTATGGGTGCTGAAGTATTCCACAACTTAAAAGCAGTTCTTAAGAAAAAAGGTTACAACACAGGTGTTGGTGACGAAGGTGGATTTGCACCTAACTTAGGTTCTAACGAAGAAGCACTTCAAGTCATTATGGAAGCTATTGAAAAAGCAGGTTACACACCAGGTAAAGATATTTTCTTAGGTATGGACGTTGCATCTTCTGAATTCTTTAATAAAGAAACGAAGAAGTATGTCTTAGCGGGTGAAGGTGGAAAAGAATTCACATCAAACGAACTTGCTCATTTCTATGAAGGTTTAATCAGCAAATATCCTATCATTTCTATCGAAGATGGTTTAGATGAAAATGACTGGGAAGGTTGGGTATACTTATCTAAATTACTTGGTGACAAGATTCAATTAGTTGGTGACGATTTATTTGTTACAAACACTGAAAAATTAGCTAAGGGTATTGAATTAGGTATTGCAAACTCAATTCTTATCAAAGTTAACCAAATCGGTACATTAACTGAAACATTTGATGCGATTGAAATGGCTAAACGTGCTGGTTATACAGCTGTTGTATCACACAGATCTGGTGAAACAGAAGATACAACGATTGCAGACATCGCTGTTGCGACAAATGCTGGTCAAATCAAGACTGGTTCTGCTTCAAGAACAGACCGTATTGCAAAATACAACCAATTATTAAGAATTGAAGATCAATTAGGTGCTACTGCACAATATCTTGGTTTAAAGTCGTTTTATAATTTAAAGAAATAAATGATGTAACGTAAAAGGCTTGCTATGCAGGCCTTTTTTTCTATGTAGAATACATGATAAAATAAGTGTAGAGGTCATGTATGAAAAAGACATTACGAGATACACTGCATATCTTAAAATATAATATTAAAACGCTTTTCTACTTTGAATTGATGTATCGGCTGCTCGGTGTCATCATTATTTTTCCGTTAGCTCAATGGTTATTTTTTACATCGATTAAGCAATCTGGTTACCAATATATTACCAATAGTTTGTTAGTTTCCTATGTGACAAAACCGTTCACACTGTTAAGTGTTTTTGTCATTATAGTCATTTTATCTTTTTACATGATGATCGAAATGATTATGTTATCGATGATATTTGATTCAGGGGCAAAAAAGGAAACTCTTGGCATACACGACTTGTTAGTTAAAGGTTCCAAACGTATTTATATCGTATTAAAAAGATATCATATACGTATCTTTTTTCCTGCATTTTTCTTCTTCATACTGGTAGAACTGTTTCATGTCGTTGGGATTGCCCAAACCATTAATGTACCTAGTGAAGTACTTTACTTTATAAACCAGTATCCGTGGCTACGTTGGATTATCATCATGTTGTTGTTGGTCGTTTTCATCTTGTTTATTGAGACCATTTTTTTAATCAATTTATATGCTATTGATAAAATGACACCAAAAGAAGCAAGGTTTGCATCTAAAAACTTACTTAAGGGTAAGAGATTTGAGATGAGCATTGAATTTTTGGTTGTCAATGTATTGTTGAATCTCATCTTGTATACATCTTACACAGTGTTGATTCTAATTGTGAGTTTTATCGTCAAGGAAATTGGCGGGACACCCTACGCTTTATCAGTCTTTATTAATATACTTTATTCTCTCTATGCTGTAATCGGATTGATAGCCACATTGACACTAGTTCCGATTAATTTTGCGTTGATGACATCATGGTATGAAGAGGGAAGACAAAATAATAAAGAACTAAGGTCTATACCTATTAGAAAAATAAAAATGAATCCTTTTAAGCATGAACGTGCTTTAAAATGGGTATTGATTGTCGTGAGTGTGGTGTTGTTTGTTACTAATTTATTAGCTGTGATAAATGTAACACAAACCAAGGATTCAAGAATAGAAATATTGAACTATGCTGAAATCATTGCACACAGAGGTCAATCTGTAGATGCACCTGAAAATACATTAGCTGCGATTAAGTTAGCAGAAGAACAAGGTGTACATATCATCGAAATTGATGTCAGAGAGACATTAGATCATATTCCAGTCGTTATTCATGATGCCACAACCAAACGAACGACGAACGATCAAACCTCACGCTATGTCAAGTCATTGACGCTTGATGAACTGAAGTTACTAGATGCTGGGTCTTGGTTCTCAACTGCCTTTGTAAATGAACGGATTCCCACCCTCGAAGAAGTCATTCAACTGATTGATGAGAAAACACATTTATTCTTAGAGTTAAAAGATAAGACTGCAATCTTAGAGGAATCAGTTATACAATTACTGATAGATTATGAGATGCTTGATAGGACCGTGATTTTATCATTCTCTAATCAACAGTTAGAGCGTGTTAAAAATGTTAATTCAGATGTTGAAACGATGCTTTTACTCAATTCTTTTCTTGGAAGACATGAAGATATCATTGCTGCACATTATGCAGATCATTATGCGCTATCACTAAGTTTTTATACTGAAAATGAATCTTTTGTAGATTTAGCGCATCAATCAGGTAAAAAAGTGTATGTATGGACAGTCAATACGCAAACTGATTTAGAAAAAGTTGTAGACAGTGATATTGATGGCATCATTACGGATCAACCCGTCTTAGCTAGAGAAATTGCCAATGCTAAAAATGCACCTGATTTCCTCGTGGAATTGATTAAACGTTTCTTTAAGAAAAATGAACAAGGGCTCAACTGAGCCCTTGTTATGATATAAGAAGTGTGATTGTCGATATGATGATCATAAATATTATAGAGATAATGGAATATGTCAATAGATAGGGTTTTGTTTGACTTCGATACTCTCTTAAGACGTATTTGAAAGTGATCAAACTTGCTAAAGACCCAATAATAGTTCCCATAGAACCAATGTTGACACCTTGAAGAAGTTGCTGCCAGTACACGGGTTTCGTAAATGCGGAAAGAAGAACTGCAGCGGGTACATTGGAGATGAGTTGAGATGCTGCAATCGATGTGAAGAAGACGGATAATTTAGAGTCTAGTAGATGACTGATGCCATCTTTGATGAAATCCATCTGACCTAAATTTCCTGTAAATATGAAAAACGATAAGAAGGTTAGTAACAGATGATAATCAACACGTTTAAACAGGTGTCTACCATAGAGAAGTCCCAAGAAGATTGTGATGATGAGTGTATAATATTCAGGGACGATTCGAAGCACATTGAGAAGCGCGTTAATTAAAATGAGCATATAGAGCAAGAATCGTTTCCATTGAACATGGGGAGCGGTGATGTTAAGCTCACAAACTTCGCTTGGTATTTTTATGAGCGATGTCAATACAATTAAGATAAAACCTGAAATGGTGATCACGCTTGTTGTTTGCAAGAAATCTTTAAAAGGTATGTCATAAAAAGCGTACAAATAAATATTTTGTGGATCACCCATTGGAGTTAAAGCACTACCCATGTTGGCTGCAATCGTCTGTAAAATGATAATGATAAC
>CAZETB010000094.1:0-3438 GCA_964514865.1 uncultured Mariniplasma sp.
GCATAGAGACAAGTTTATTGAACTGGTGGAATGCGGACAACCCGACTACACGAAGCATCACCTCGCATCGGCGATGCTGTCCTACATCAGCGCAAACTCCGTTGGTTTCAGCGACGGTCTAAACTATGTCGACGATTGCGCCGACATAAATCTATATAGGACGGTCTTCAAGCTGATATTTGAAGCCCTGCAGCAGGAGCAACACTATAAAATGATGATGGGTGAGGAAGCAGAATAATATCGAAATATGCAGCAGGAGGGCTGAATATGAGTTATTCGAAGCAAAAAATCGGTGAAAGAAACTTCATCGCTCATGCGCCCAAGGGAGCGGATTGGATGAGTGTCGAGGCAATCCTTTCGTCATGGGAAAATAACAGTTTCAGCCTTCCTGAAAACAAGTCCGAAACTGATGTGGGATTTCGTTCTGCCCAGTTAGGGGCAATATATGCTATCAAATCGCATTGGACGGTGTCGTCGGCTGCGGCTACAATCGTGATGCCTACAGGGACAGGGAAAACCGAAGTCATGATAGCCACAGTCGTGTCGGAACACCGAGCAAAAACTTGTATAGTCGTTCCGAGCAACCTATTACGTACACAAACAGTTTCAAGATTTTGTACGCTTGGAAAATTGCGTGAAATTGGTGCAATAAATAACTCTTTTGAAAACCCAATAGTAGGGTGCCTCGTAGCTTCTCCTAAAGACACCGCCGAATTACAGGACTTGCTTGATAAGAGTAACCTTATCATAACGACGATGTCCCTGCTTAATTCAGGCCATTTTAAGGAAGAGTATCTGCGGCTTTTAGCCTCGACTTGCGATACACTCATTATTGATGAAGCGCATCATGTGCCTGCAAACTCGTGGAGACAGGTTAAAAAATCCTTTGAGTCAGTGAGATGTCTGCAGTTTACAGCGACGCCATTCCGTAATGACGGCAAGAAAGTCGATGGCGATATCATTTACAATTTCCCTCTCGCTCTTGCCCAAGAACGCGGCTATTTTAAGCCGATAAACTTCTACCCGATTTACGAATTTGACAATGACAAAAAGGATTTTTCAGTAGCCGCAAAAGCAGTCGAACTACTTGAAGCTGATATAGCGAAAGGCTTTCCCCATTTGCTACTGGTGCGCGCTTCAACACAAGAACGTGCAAGAATTTTGTTTGATACTGTCTATCAGAGTAATTTTCCAAAATATGCACCAGTCTTAATTGTAAGCGGAAACTCCGCAGCGGATAATCGGACTGCTCTCCAGCGCGTCTACGACGGAGAATCAAAAATTATTGTTTGCGTGGATATGTTTAGCGAGGGCATTGATATACCGCAGTTGAAAATCTGTGCAATACACGACAAATACAAGTCATTGCCCATCACAATGCAATTCATCGGTCGTTTCGCTCGAACGCAAGCTAACCTTGGCGAGGCTTCAGTAGTTGCGAATATTGTCGATGATGACATACAAGAATTGTTAGAAAATTTATATTCACAAGATGCGGATTGGAATAAAATTCTAAAAGACACATCAGATGAAAAAATCGGGCGAGAGGTAGAATTGCAGAAAATGGCTCGCGGATTCGCGGGAACGGAAGTCATCCCACTAAATCAGATAAGACCGAAAGTCAGTATGTTCATGTATACCACAACCGAAACCCGTTGGCATTGGCAAAGATGGAATAAGGTATTCGACGAAGAGCATAGCCACCACAGCGTTAATGAAGCCGAGAAAATCCTGATAATCACAGAGCTTCATACCAGCAATGTTGATTGGACAACTTGTCGGGATATAACAGACGATAATTGGAATTTGCATATTCTCTACTGGGATGAGAAGAAAAAAATCTTTTTTATCAATACGACCAACAAAGGCATTGCCGATCGATTAGCTGAAGTTGTTTTTGACAGCTATAAACGAATCTCCGGCGAGGATGTGTTCCGTTGCCTTTCTGGAATAAATAGGCTGATGCTTTCCACTGTTGGGTTGAAAACGGCAGTCTCGAATCATCATATTCGCTATAGGATGTTTGCCGGGGTCGATGTTGCCGAAGGTATAACACATTCGACCACAAGCACGGTTACGAAGTCAAATTTATTTGGTGTGGGTTTTGAGAACGGGAGTAGCATGAGTATTGGCTGTTCTTACAAGGGTACGATTTGGGCGAAGTGGGTTGAAACGATTAACTACTGGAAGAGTTGGTGTGATAGGCAGGCATTGAAAATTTTAGATTCGTCGATCGATACAAAGACTGTTCTTAGCGGCGCCCTTGTTCCAGAGGTGATCAAGGCCCGTCCGGCAGTCGTCCCGTACCGCATCGATTTTCCGTTCGAAATTGATGCTGAACTGCGTGGGTCAATTCTATTTAAAACATCACTACATGATGCACGCCCTTTCCTTGTTGACATCGGCTTGACTGCGTTTGACGAAAATTCGCCCTTGACCTTTTATGTAGGCGATGATGATTTCAGGGAAGAATTTACGCTCGATATAAACGAAAATGACTATACTGTTACGCATAAAAGCGGCTCCCGAATTCAAATAACGATGTCGCGCAGGAAAGAAAAATCTCTGGCAGAATTTTTCCGTGAGAACCCACCAACGATATGGTTCGTCGACGGATCTTCCCTCGAAGGCAATCTACTCGTAAAACTGAAAAATAGTCCGCCCGCGAATTTCGACGCTTCGAATATAGTCCCTTGGGGTTGGAACGGAACTGACATCCGAAAAGAATCACAAGGAACAGCCAAAGCAAGCGATAGTATTCAATTCAAGCTGATATCTGAACTCAAAAATCGTAACCAGTACCATATCATCTTTGACGACGATGGTCCAGGTGAGGTTGCCGATGTAATCGCTATTCAAGCAGATGACGTTAACACTAAATTGCTGTTTGAACTCTATCATTGTAAATTTTCTAGTAGTGACCAGCCTGGTGCGCGGGTTGACGATTTATACGCAGTCTGCGGGCAAGCCGAAAAATGCATCAAATGGGCAAGTGATGCCAAGGCTTTAGTAGACCGCTTAATGAAACGGGAAAGCGATAGAAAGAGTAACGAAAAGCCCTCACGTTTTGAGATCGGTGACAATAAGGGCCTATTCACGCTGAAGAACAAGCTCAAACTCTATCCGGTTGAATATCAAGTATTCATTGTACAGCCGGGTGTCGACAGCAAGCAAATAACATCACCAATGCATCAAGTCCTATGCAGTGCGGCAGCGTATTTAATGGAGACATACGGAATTCAGCTACATCTGATTTGTTCATAAAAAAGGAAAACGTCCGTGAATGCCGTCATAACCAGGCGTTCACGGGCATTTGGTGTTTTGTCCATAAGACGTGTCCACATCGGTATAGATTCCGGCAAACACCCATTCCGGGCGTTCCTGGATGTACTGCGTGTAATAGTCCACCTGCGCCTCATAGCTGGTGAGCTGTTCGTC
>CAZETB010000095.1:0-3411 GCA_964514865.1 uncultured Mariniplasma sp.
ACCGCCCGCCACCCTGACGATGGGATGTGGTTTCTTGTCGTTGGTGATGTAGCGGGATGCGTTCATGTTGTTGGCTGCCTTCTCTGCACACCGACGGCCACAATATTTGCGGGTGCTTGTTATAGTCCTGACCACAAACCTGCCCTTGCATACCGGACAGATTCTTGTGCGTGCCTCTCGATCCTTGCGCTCGTAGTAGAGGCGCTTCTTCATCTCTACGCGGCAAGCATCAGAGCAGCACCGGCGGTTCAGGTGATTGGACACGATCTCTGTGCCGCAAATCTCGCATTTGACGGTGTATGTCTTGCCGTTCATAGGGGGCACCTCTTGCCGTTGCGGATGAAATAGTGGTTGCCGTTCCAGTCCTCGTAGCAGACCGAGATGCCGTGGTATTTCATCCTCGCCTTGATCCACGGCTCAACTACACCGCCGCGAGGCTCGCAGGGCTGGCAGGGATGTAACCAGCACCATACGCCATAGACCGCCCAACCCACGAACAGCCAGATGATGATGCCGATGATGATGGCGGCGATGATGCCGCCGATGGTTCTTTTATGTTCGTCAGTCATTCCGCCTCCTGATACCCGAACAAATCAATCTTTCTGTTTTCCAATGTTCGTAGATTGTTGACAGCAATATTGAAATACGATTCTTTCAACTCAATGCCTATGGCCCGCCGGTAGTGGAGCACTGCAACGTAAGCCTCGCTACCAATACCCATAAAAGGGGTTAAGACAGTCTCATTGGGATTTGAGTAAAGTTTTACGCATCGTTCAATCGTTTCTATCTGAAGAGGACAAATATGTTTTTCGTCACTTTCCTCTCGTGCGCATTGATATTGAAGGGTGTTTGTCTCTCTAATATCTGTCCAAATCCCATGCGCCCATGAAATCCATGTCTCATTGGTAAGTTCCATATTTTTAACTGGCTCGATCGGAACAGCATTTTCTCCTGGTTTCTTAAAAAATAATATTTGATCTACAAGCGCAGGCCGTGAATGACTTGAATCTTTCTGCATCTGTATGAAAAGAAGGGCCTTACTCTTAACACGTATTGCCTGTGCTTGTGGATTCTTTTGCACAAAGGCCCTACCGACAAATATCCATCCTCTCCTTTCGTGCAACCTTATGACCCGCCCTGGAAAGTCACGGATACCGATATATCCGTCCCGGTTTGCCATTGCTGGGATATCAGATGTGTGGACACAGGAAAGCCTCCCTGGTTTCGTCACTCTTAAAATTTCTGACACAATAAACGAATAATGACGGAAAAACTCTCTCCACGACTTAGAGTTGCCAAGATCACGAATGCTGTTTGAATATACAAACAGGTCCGCAAATGGGGGTGAATAAATGGATAAGTCAATAGAATTATCCGCAATCTCTTTTAGTCGTATGGTAGAATCTCCGAGCATTGCCTTCCATGTCTCACCAGTTATCGTCCTTTCTTGGTAAGATTCATCTTCAACATCGCAACCCATTATTTCACCTCTTTCATGTGATTTAATTCGTTCAATCATTTTTGTTCTTAGTCGTATTGCCTGTAATTCTTTTCTCTTAATGTTATTGAATATATCCATTTCTGGGGTAGTCAAAATGATATAGACATTGACGGGCTTGGTTTGCCCAAATCGCCATTCTCGACGGATAGCCTGATAATATGTCTCCCACGAATCATTCAGACCAAAAAAAATCATATTGTTAGCGTTTTGAAAATTCATCCCAAAACCCCCGATCTTTGGTTTAGTGCAAAGCACAGGGTATTTCCCGTCCTGAAAATCCTCAAAATCGCGCACCTTGGATTCAACAGAATCAGACCCCTTAACCTCTCGGCATATGTCGGGGAAAGCGGATTTAACCGCGTTGGCCTCCTTGTCCAGACCACACCAGATTATCCATTGACCTGCATCTAAATTGATGATCTCTCGAAGCAGATCAATTTTTACGTTAACCATATCCGCCCTGACGCTCATTCTATCGGTAATGCCCGATAGACCATCGAAAAACAAAACATTGTCCTTATGATAATCAACAACTTTTTTAATGACTGGATTGATGTTCAATGGTGGCAAAATAAAACCATCATCCTTATATCCTAAATCAGATGGCTTCATCATAAACATGGCCCACGAACTCATCCACTCGAAAAACTTGTCCTCCGCATGATGCTTAATCCTCCATTCTTGCCCTCCTTTGTTTGATCCTTTTTTAATTATTAGTTTTCCATTAAATTCGATAGTATGTTCCTTGTTGGCATTGATGAAGAACATGGAAAGCATCTGTTGGTGAGTGCATATCTCTAAGAAATGCGCATGGTTCCCTATTTCGGTGTAATCGTTTGGAGCAGGTGTGGCGGTGCAACAAAGTTTATATGGTACGCCCCGAAATGTCTCGATGAGATTACGCTTTATGTGTCCAGATATGCTCTTCAAAATGCTGGATTCGTCAAGGATAACGGCATCAACATCCCCGGTAAAATGGCCTATTAGTTCATAATTCGTAATGTTGATACCATCTCGCAAGTCGGCACTGTCATGGGCAAAATTGACAGAAATCCCCAATTTTGATGATTCTCTGATGGTTTGGCGTGCGACAGAAAGAGGGGCGATAATCAGACATCTACCACCAATCAGCCGTGCCCATTCCAATGATATAAAGGTTTTCCCAAGGCCGGTATCCAGGAAGATCGCACACCGACCTTTTTTCACCGCCCATCGAACAATGTCTTTCTGGAAATCAAAGAGGATAGGGTGGATTTCTTCGTTGGTAACAATCCGGCCCACCGCTTGATATTTAAACTGCTTTGTTTTTAGGAAATCATCATAATTCATATGCGTCACCCAAAATTATCGGAGGATATATATAGATTGAATCATCAGTATCTTTGTCTCTCCCCGTCCATAAGTCGCACGCCTTATCATCCGGCATATTTGGAACCATCGGATATGCTCCGAGGCCGCAGCCTTCGCAATTCCTCTTGGCCATTATCGTCACCTTTCTTTTCTCGCAGGGACACCCGCGGTTGAACTGCGCCGCGTTCGGTCCCCAAAAATCAAGCTCCTGTTTCGATGTCAGGTTGCAGCGCGACATCTTTATCGTCATGCCCAGCATTGGGCATTTCACCGTATCGTACAGGCGCTTCACGATTCCGCCGCCTCCTGAAATAATTTCCACTGCCTCATATGTCGGTCAAGCCTTTCTTTCGCCGCCGCAAAATATCCAGCATCTATCTCAAATCCCGTGAAGTCATACCCCATTTCATAAGCCGCTATTGCAGACGAACCGCTGCCAAGATGGGTATCAAGTATCCTGTCTCCGGGCTTTGCGCAGTTCTTAAGCAGCCACTTGTAGAGGGCAACGGGCTTTTGGGTGGGGTGGATGCGGTGTTCAACGACTTGACAAGTCGGTCCTT
>CAZETB010000096.1:0-3395 GCA_964514865.1 uncultured Mariniplasma sp.
AACCTGTTGATTTTGCATATTGTACAATTTGATCGAGTGTTACCATGTGAGCACATCCTTTATTGATTATTGTAGGTTTTTTAATGTTGTTTGTAAATGAAAACTATAATATTTTAAAATAAAATCTTTTATTTTAGACAAATCATCAAATGATTCATGTTGTAGCACATCATAAGGCATAACGGAAAGTTTGAGTAAAACAATAGCATCTTTAATCTCTAAATCAATTGGGATGTTGTCATCTTGATAAATGAGGCTTCCTCGTTCAATGGAGACACCTTTAATCGGTCTGCCATCTGGAGAAAGATCAAGTCCATAGCCTAACTCTTTTAACATCTTTAAAGCAAATGATAATGCGATGACTTCAAGATGATCGTGATCTAACGCCATCATAACCTCTTGATAAATGAGACCATGATTTTGATTATCAACAACCAAGTGATCAATAATCTCAAGAATCAATGCAGCTGATTTCGTTTGAAAAAAGTCATCTTTGATGTGATGATAGTCATTGATGATCTTACCATCCTGAAGTGGGATAAATGATTTACGTCCTTCAGTAAATGAGATCTTTGTTAAAAATTGAGCTAAGATGCGAGATCCTTGATTCATTTTTTGTGCACCTTGAGCAAGTAACGTGATTTTCCCGTGTGGTGTGTAGATAAATAAGAGTCTACCATGTTCTTGATAAGGTTGGACTTTGTAAATGATACCTTCCATTAGATGTCCTCAGAAAAACCTAGTGATCGAAGATCGCCTGGACGATTTCGCCAATCCTTTTTGACCTTCACCCACAAGGTGAGATGAATTTTGGTATTTAAAAGTTGATTGATTTCTTTTCTGGCTTCCATACCAATTTTTTTCATCTTTTCGCCACCTTTACCGATTAAAATCTGTTTTTGTGTGGCGCGTTCAACGATGATTAGTGCAGAAACGTCAATCGTATTTTGTTCTTCATTTTCTTGAAGTGATTCGATCACAACAGCAACCGCATGTGGCACTTCCTGTTCGGTGTGATAAAGAATTTTCTCACGAATGAGTTCGCTCATCAGTTGTTCTTCTGTTTGATCAGATGTCATTTCTTCTGGGAAAAATTGAGGTCCTTCTTCGAGAAGAGGAACAACTAACTCTTCAATCTTATCTAAATAGGTGTGTTCCTTAGCAGAAATTGGAATAACTCCCTCAAAGGGATAACTGGATAAATAACTTAAAATGATATCATCAATTTGAGATTTATTCTTTAACGTATCAATCTTGTTAATCACAAGAAAGACAGGAACTTGTGCTTGTTTAAAATAATTTAAGATGTACTCAGATGATGCATCTTTAGCGCGATCAACGACATACAGCACCACATCGACATCTGAGATGGCTGATACTGCGATTTTGTCAATCGTTTTATTAAGTAAATCTTTTCCTTTGTGTAGACCTGGTGTATCAACAAAGACAATTTGATAATCCTCTTTCGTTAAAACACCCATAATCCGATGTCTTGTCGTTTGAGGTTTTGGACTCATAATGGCAATCTTTTCACCGATGAGTGCATTGATCAAGGTTGATTTACCGACATTGGGTCTACCGACAATAGCTACAAAGCCGGAGCGATACGTTTTAGTCATGTGGCTTTTCATCAAAGACAAAGCCATAAGGAAGAAGTTCATCAGTTGAAGTTTCTTTGATTTCTCCTTTGGTATTTGCTAAATAGACTTTGGTATTTTTAGGCATGAGTTCATGCATCACTTGACGACAAGCACCACAAGGTGATACGGGCCCATGATCGTTTGCGATAATCGTGATGGAAACGATGTCTTCTTTTTGATAGCCTTGGCTAATCAAGGAAAAAAGTGCGTTTCTTTCTGCACAACTCGTTAAGCCAAACGATGCATTTTCAATGTTTGCACCATGAATGATTTTCCCGTTTTTTAATTCGATCGCAGCCCCTACTTTAAAATGTGAGTAAGGAACATACGCTTTATCTCTAGCATTTAATGCTTCTTGGATGTTTGGTTTCATAATGAAGTCCTTTCTAATTTTGCTTTACGAAGAATGTCTTCTTGCTTTTTTGTCATAACTTCTTCTTCAGAAAGAGTATGATGGTCATAACCCTTTAAATGTAAATACCCATGGACTGCTAAAAAGCCAATTTCTCTTTCGAAAGAGTGACCTAAATCTTGAGCTTGTTTTTGAGCTTGTTCAATGGAGATGAAAATATCACCTAATGATTTATCTTCTATGTCATCATTGACAAAACTTAAAACATCAGTAGGTTTATCGATCTGTCGATAAGCTAAATTCAGACGATGAATTTCTTCTTGAGTAACAAAAATAATTTGCATGCTCATTTTTTCTTTCACATGTTTGAAAATACGACGCATGATTTTTTTAATCTCTTTTAAATCGATATCCGTTTGATTAAACAAATTAGTCTTCATGAGCTTCATACCTTTCAAGAATGCGTTGGACCAGTGGGTGTCTAACGACATCCAACTTATCAAATGTCACAATTTTTATATCATCTAAATGGTCAAGAAGACCTAATGCTTGATTAAGACCTGATGGTACCCCTTTGGGTAAATCTGATTGTGAAGGGTCACCGGTAATCACCATTTTGGATGCAAACCCTAAACGCGTTAAAAACATTTTCATTTGTACTTTCGTTGTATTCTGTGCTTCATCAAGGATGACAAACGCATTTTCTAATGTGCGACCTCTCATGTAAGCTAACGGTGCAATTTCAATCACACCTTTTTCCATCAAGGATAGCGTGGTTTGTGTACCTAACATCTCATAGAGGGCGTCATATAATGGTACCAAATAAGGGTCTACTTTTTCTTTTAAATCACCTGGTAAAAATCCTAAACTCTCACCAGCTTCTACAACTGGACGTGTCAAAATCAATTTTTTGACTTTATTATTTTTTAAATCGGCCACCGCTTGAGCTACTGCTAAATAAGTTTTACCTGTACCAGCTGGACCGACACCAAACACCAAATCATGATTTGCCATCATCTCAACGTATGTCTTTTGATTAAACGTTTTTGGATAAATCGATCTTCCCTGATCATTAACTAAAATTCGTTTTCTATTTTTGTAAAGATCAAAGACACCTGATAACTCATCTTTTTCAGCAAGTTTAATGATGTACATAATGTCTCTTTCTGATAATTGAACCTGATGTTCAGCAAGTTCAATTAAAACGGAAAAAATAGCTTCCAGCAATGGCAACTGTTCTTTTTTTGCATCCGTAATGATTTCAGAACCATTCACGGTAACAGTCATACCTAAGTATTGCTTGAAAACCAAGAGATTACGATCTTGTACACCGACGAGTCTTGCGATAGCTTCGGCGTGATGAATTTGTTGATTTAATTTCATTAAATCCGCTCCTTACCGTA
>CAZETB010000097.1:0-3350 GCA_964514865.1 uncultured Mariniplasma sp.
AAAGAAATGAAGAAACTATTCTTACTTATAACAGGACTGCTTCTGCTCTTCTCGGTTGAGGGGCAGATTTTGAGGTATTCAAATTACACTGCGCCAGCGCCACCGGAAGAACCCGCCGAAGAGTATCAGGCCGTATATGATGCGATGACCAATAAGCCAACATCTACCATTGCCGGATATCAGAACACCCTTGTTGTAGATCTAAAGGCTGCTGGAGTATGGTCCAAGGGAGATGTTATTTATGTTACAGCGGTGCATACTAATTCAGGAGGAGAAGCTCGCATAAACTGGAAGAATCCAGGGACATTCAATCTATCGGACCCAGGTTCTACGAATCCCACCTTTACGGCATATGAGGGGTTTGCATCTGATGGGACATCGGATTATTTGTCAACAAACTATAATGTTGCTGCGGACGGAATAAATGCGAGTCTTAACAGCACTACAATGGCGGTTTATAACAGGGATACAGTCCCAAATTCTCCAACCGGATCTCACTATTTTATAGGGGCGAATGAATGGCCTAATTATAGTTACTTATCACTTGCTGTTAATGGAGCTGGATCATTTGATCTTATGTCGCAGTGTAATTCTGCAGATGCGTATAATATTGCATTTAACATCGGCTCCGGAGCAACCGGATTCTTTGTTGCAACCAGGAGAGGAGACGCAGACAATGAACTCTATAAAAATGGATCTTCTATTGCTACGGATGCAGAGTCTTACTCAGGCGGTGAAACTAATAGAGACTTTATTCTTTTCGCACTTGACCAGAACGGAACTCCTGAAGGTTTTCTAAGTTGTCAAATCTCCTTCGTGTACATAGGTGGGGGATTAACAGATACTGAAGTTGCCAATATGAATACTGCGGTTGAGAAATACATGGATGCAATAGGTAAGGGAGTGCAATGATGAGGAAAATATTCATAATATTAATGCTTCTGATATCGGTAGGTGTCTATTCATCTACCTACTATGTAGCTCCAACTGGAGGCAACGATAGCAATCCAGGAACTATTAATCAGCCATGGGCAACATGGCAGAAGGCTTTTGATGCCGCTAACGCCGGAGATACCGTGTATTTCAGGGGAGGGGTTTGGACACCATCCAACTATGCAACATTAGATCCTACATTATCTCATGGCCACGTCGGCACACATGATAATCCGATCTGTTTCTTTAACTATCCTGGTGAATCCCCAATATTTGATGGCACTAATATCACGAATGGACTGACTATTCTGATAGACCATACCTCTTATATCAAATTTAGAGGGATAACGGTAAGAAATAACTTCCAAGAAGGGACGGAAACAGTAGTTGGGTGGTATCCCGCAAACGGGGGTAATTACTATTTTGAGAATTGTGTATCGCATGATAATGGCGGTCATGGATGGCAAGCTATGGGTTATGACACCCTAATTTATATAAACTGCGATAGCTATAACAATTACGACCCGAATACAGACGGGAATACTGCAGATGGTTTTGCCGGAGGCAGTGGTGGAACAGTAAACGACACACTGAAATATACCTATTTCTATGGGTGCAGGGCATGGAATAATTCTGATGACGGATTCGACCTTGGCACCACTAAGCAGACGTATATGTACAATTGTTGGTCGTTTATGAATGGTTACGAAGAACTAGGGCCACTATCTGAAGGGGATGGGATTAAGACGGGACCAAGTAATGTAATGGATGTAAGTAAAAGAGTGGTTCAAAATTGTATTTCAGCCTTTAATAAGGGAGCCGCATTCTCTCACAATAACCTCAATGAAGATGTTTACGGACCGGTACAGACATGGACCAACAATATAGGTTATAAATGCAGAGATGGATGGTTCTTCAGCGGCGATGGAGCCAATGCACAGAAAAGCATTATCCTGAATAATAACATAGTCTATGACATGAGGAGTTATTTCGCAATCAATTACATGTTTGCAAATCTCAACTTCGTGATACAGCGCACCAATAATGGTACAATGACACAAGATTACCCCTTCTATACAACAAATGTTGCTGTTACAGATGCAGACTTCATGACGGTTGACAGCATCACTGGGGTATCACAGATGAGTTCCGCAAGAAAATCAGATGGCTCTTTGCCAGATATTACATTCCTTAAACCAGTATATTCATCTGATCTTATTGATGCCGGAACGGATGTAGGAATAAACTATTATGGATTAGCCCCAGATATTGGATATGCAGAGTATGCCCCAATTATTGCAGATCACACAGTTGTTGATCGGTTTGATGACATTCCTGCCTACTATATAGCAGAGGTGAAAAAAATGTGGGTATCGTATCCTGGCGAATCACATAGCGAAGACATGCAAATGGGCATGGCAGCCCTTGAATCTGTGTATCCTGAGTATGACGTTGATATTACAGCTTCAGGAACTCCGGAGGCATATACCACTTCTCATCTTAGATATAGTCGTGCCACCTGGGGGGACATTGATAATTCTTCCGGGTGGATATATGACTACGGAGAAGAGGATTGGTTTACTTATACCGATGGGACTTACCATTATGCTCCGAATGCGGTTGCCAGGACAGAAGCGGGTTTGCTATACGTTAACAATAATGGTCCGGCGCTTTATGCAATGGGTTTTGGATGGTGCTGGGACTATAATGATGGCATCAATGCTGATTTTTATTTACAGGCAACCCAGGCATACATTGACTACTGTGCCACTAATAATATTTCTACGAAGATATTCTTTACCACCGGACCTGATGGTAGTGGAGGAATATTGCCACCATCATACAATTACAATTTGTATTTAAGATCAGAGCAGATAAGAAGTTATGTAGAAGCTGATCCTTCAAGAGTATTATTTGATTTTCAGGATATTCTGAGTTACAATGATGCGGGTCAGATAAACACAGAAACTTATGATGGGCACACTTATCCGGTATTTCATGCTGATAATGAAGGGGGTAGTGCACAGATCCATATGGGATCTGTCGGTAGCATTAGACTTGCAAAGGCAATGTGGTGGATGCTGGCAAGAATGGCAGGTTGGGACGGGATGACGCCCTCTGGCCCGGCAGTGGATTCAGCCGCCACAGATATACTCTCATTCACCCTGCCATCACAGACATCTTCGGCAACAATCAATACCACCAACCATACGGTGACTGCAGAGGTGACGAATGGAACTGTGCTGTCATCACTTACTCCTTCAATTACCATGAGCTACGGAGCTACAATAAGCCCTACAAGTGGAACGGCGAGAAACTTTACTAACCCTGTGACATACACCGTTACCGCCCTTGATGGAACCACTACTCAGGAGTGGGTTGTCACGGTAACACAGGCAGAAGAACCGGCGGCTCCG
>CAZETB010000098.1:0-3330 GCA_964514865.1 uncultured Mariniplasma sp.
TTTGGAGCTTGTTTAACTTGTTGTGCCATATATGTCACCTACCTTTCATGATAAAATATCATAGATCATTTGGTGTGATAGGCTCTTTACATGTGATGGCGTTATACATTCTCGTCATAACAATAAATCGTATGTCTGCACCATGATTGCTGACAATTTATGAAGTCTTCTGACCTCACCCCAATCGTACATCTAAAGTGCTTTTTTTGCAATCAATTTTCATACGATTGTTCATGAAAATGTATGATAGATTTTCATCACTTTTTAAACTAAAACGTGTTACGAATATTCATTAAATGAAAGACAGTTTTTTATATGATTATATGCTCATTAATAAATGATTCCAACTCGTTAAAACAAGCGTGAAATGCTTTTTTATCGTTGATGTTGCTTAAAGCAATAATCTGTACATCACGATCAATCATCATCATTTGTGCAAATACTCCAGGTCCATTTCCTGGATGATAGATTGACTCATGCGTTTTATTGTTTAGATTAAAGCGAAGACTGATCACGCCATAACCATATCCTCCCTGTGGGTTAATGGGTGTTTGGATATCAAACATCATGTCAACCATCGGTTTAGTTATTAACTGATATTCAATTAGACCTCTTCCATAAAGAAAAAGATCATATGTTGATGAGTAGAGACCTCCAGCTCCACTTGCTTTACGCATATCGTAGGGTATCGCTGGAATAATCTCATCTTCTTTCATATCATAAAGTGAAACAAAACCAGGAACTTTTTGATCTATAAAATCAAATCCACTTTGTTTCATGCCTAAGACATCAAAGAGATACTTTTTTAAGTAGAGATGATAGGGCATCTTAGAGATGACTTCAATGATATGTGTTAAGATGAAAAATCCACTAGATGAATACTCAAATCTTTCACCAGGCATAAAGTTGAGTGGTTTATTAAATATGACTTCTTTGATCATATTTTCATGGAATGAATCAGATGCTAACTGATGATCATAGTCATCATGTATATCAAAATTTGGAATCCCTGAACTATTGGATAATAGATGGTGTATCGTTATAGGTTTTTCATATGTGACACCATCGATAAAGTGATCGATCGTATCTGTTAACTTAAGTAACCTTTTCTCAATGAGCTGTAAGATGGCAACTGCTGTGAATTGTTTCGTGATGGATCCAATACGAAAAATTGATTCAAAGAGTATATCACGACCTTTTGCTAATAATATACTTCCATTAAAGTTTGTTTAGTGACAAATTGCTTTTAAGTCAATAAAGTGGACACGATAAGTGATTATTTCCTACTCCATTATTGGTAAAACCTAATATTACCATCGTTAAGACTAATACCCCAATTACTCCAAAACTTAAAAATATCGATACTTTCATTCTATTAATTTTAATGTTTTTTGAAACTAACTCTTTCTCATAAATTTGTTCTTTGAGAAGATTGTTTTCGTCAATATTATAAAATTCAGATAGAAGTCTCAATGATTCTTTACTTGGAAGACCTAATCCATTTTCCCATTTAGCAACTGCACTACGACTAACATATATACTATCTGCCACTGCTTGTTGAGAGAGACCTTTTTCTTCTCTAAGTTCCTTTATTTTGTCTTTAAACCCTATCATGCAATCCCCTCCTTTGGCAACATTATAGCCCAATAAATAATATATTGTTGTTACTTTCTATTTTATCACTGTTACTTTTGCCTAAATATTTATTAGTGCTACCTAAATTAGTATGTGATGTTACCTACTTATTACAAATTAGTCATTAACTAAAATGAATGATTATGATAGATTCTTTAATTAGACGTGAACTCCGAGTAAAATTCTCCTAATTTTGATAACTACATGTTTTTTTTATAGAACAGGACTATTAAATACTTCGATACAGTCCACAGTCTTAATCGGTTTTAATTCCCTGAGTAATTGACTTAAAGAAATGACTATTCCAAAGATCTAAGTTATTTTGATCTTTTATAAAGGGTCTTAAATCTGACTTTGCAATTTCATAATCAATTTGATCAAATCTTTTTCCTAGTAATTCAATAAGTTTTTCTTTAGTTAAAATTGCGTCATCTTCTATGGATTTCGTTTGTTTTAGTCTTGCTTCTAAATGCTTCAAATTCACTTTGGTGTCTAAACTAAGGTAATAGATATAATCATATAAGTCCCTACCTTTTACACGGTTTTTCCAACTACTTGCAATGACTGCATGAATTTTACCTGCAAATAAGGAACTTTTATCGTAGATTCTAACTTGGTATGGAAATGGCAGCAACCGATATTTAATTTCTGTATTCGCATATTTCGGTGGATTTACATCAATTTCGAATTTGATCATGATTTTTTCATTATGAATGATTTGAGCAGAATCTGTCGAATTGGGATAGATTGTCATAAATGTCTCTTTTGTATTTCCTTTAATAAATGCTGAATCAATGGTTGATTCACTTGATTTCTCTTTTTTTGATACTTCAAAATGAAGCCCAAGTGAGTTTATAATTTCACTTATGGGTTTTAAGTATTTACTGATGTCAAACGTTTCATCACTCACAAGTAATGAGAAATCTAGATCTTCACTAAATCTATCCATACCATAAAATATTCTCAAAGCTGTTCCACCATAGAATGCAGCATGTGTGAAAAAATCAGTTTTAGAGAGACCAGCTAAAACGACCTCTTGTAAGACTTCTTTCATCGCGTTTTTTTTATCTTCTATTGTCTTAGGGTTATATTTATCAATCATTTGTTGAATAATTGTCATCTCATATACTCGCTTTCAATATACTTTTTAAAATACTTTATATTGTTTGAAACGTATTTATTCGATAAGAATATAATGTCGCTAAAGTTCAATTCATTAAATGCTTCTCTATTGATTCTAATATCTTCAAAAAGTAAAGCCTTCAAATCTTTCATGCTTTTTACAGGTTTCTTAATATAAAGTAAATCGCATAAAGCCTTTTCGGGACTTGCCATAAAGTAAACATAAGTATCTTGTTCGAAAACTTGCACAAAAAAGGGGAAAGCATCTTTTGGTACATCCCTATACGCAAAAACACCGAAATGATTTTTATACAACTTGCTCTTTCTTTTGTTAAAAGTTGCATTCGTATAAACAACGACTCTTTCTGGGATCATATGGTGATATGAAAGTGCATATTCAAAAGATAAATATGAGGGTCCATAAATGTATGATGATAACAAGAATCCATCTATTTTACTATTTGTTTCATATATACCTCTTACAAGTGGAAATAAGATGCCATTTTCCACATCTCTTTTAATCTTGCCATTAATATCTGTATAGTCTCCATACATTTCTTTAAGATTTAATGT
>CAZETB010000099.1:0-3258 GCA_964514865.1 uncultured Mariniplasma sp.
TTGACAGAAAGGAACTGAACTTCGAAATAGAGAAGGTCCCTAGTACGGGAAAAGAGCAGAAACTTATGAAAATCCTGAATAAGTTGCCAGAAAGGTTTGGGAAGAACCGTGAGGGATTCTTCAAACCCGATGGCTACAACACGTGTTCAGGTCTTGTATTCACGCAGCACGTGAACGCTAACTACGGGGTTTATGAGATATGCGGTGTTCTGAGGTCGGCCTTCCCGGGTACAAACATAGAGTTCTTCAGCGGGGAAGTTCCAAAAGTGACTGATAGATTCAGCAAGACCAAAACACCCGTTATGTCAGATCAGGAGTTCGATAACTACAAGCGCGATACTCAAATTGGATTCAAGAATAACGAGTTCCCTGTTCTTGTAGCTACGAAGGCCTTCGGAATGGGTATAGACAAGCCAAACATACGTTACACAATACACTACGGAATCCCACAATCTTTGGAGGCATATTACCAGGAAGCGGGTAGGGCTGGAAGAGACAGGGAAGAGGCTGTATGTGCGATTATTTTCTCGGACGACGATCGAAGCTTAACCCAGAAATACTTCGACCCAAATGTTGATGCCGATAAGCTCGCAGAAATACAAGACCCTGGCTGGAACGATCGTGGTGACGTTTGCAGGATGATGTATTTCCATAAAAGCTCATTTAGGGGTGCAAAGGTAGAAAAACGCGAGATAAAGGAACTTCTTAGCTCTTACATCGGGAGGCATCTCTCAAGTATGAAAACAGGAGAAAGGAAAACTGTGGAAATCTCCTACTCCTGGGATAAAGATCGTGGTACTAAGGAGAAATCGATTTACAGGCTAAGTTCAATCGGTCTTGTAGAGGATTACACTATTGACTACAACAAGAAGCAATTCGTAGTAGAAATTTGCAGGAAGACAGACGATGGGTATATAAAAGCACTCCAAGAATACGTTGGACGGTACAAGACAGAAGAGTATGTCAAAAGTGTTCCTTACGAAGTTACTTCTGAAGAAGGAAATGGGATTATCGAAAAGGCGGTTTGTTTCCTGATAAGTTTCGTCTATGACGAGATAGAGCGTAAGAGACGTCGCGCTCTCCAGAATATAGCGGAAGTGGCCAGAAGCAGTGCTAATGGCGAGGATATCCGTCGTGCCTTGCTGGATTACCTTGAGGCCTCTCCATTTACCGGACCGCTACAGGAAATACTACGAAAGGTTGATCCAGCGCAGTGGTGGGAGATCCTGAGTATTCTTGAGGGCAACGATGATGTAGATACTGCAAGGCAGCTTCTTGGAGGGTGCAGAAGATTTTTGGAAAGTAGTCCGGACCACCCGGGACTTCTCTTGCTGAGCGGGGTAGGAAATCTGGCTACCAAGTTTCCAAATCTCGATGCAGGATTCTCGGCGATAAAGACCGGCCTAAAGGAATTGCTTAAAAACGGCTATAGTGAAGTGGGAAATGTCGGATCGGAGCTTGTTATACGAGCAGCAAGAATAATGGCCCCAAAACCAAATATTGGTGAGGTAATGACGCTTCTAGGTGAGACGGTTTTGGATGTTATACCAACAAGAAGAATTGCTCGAGAAGTGTACAAATACTGTCCCGAAAAAGCTCAACTTGTGATTCTGAATGAAATTACAAACAGAGTCAAGAAGTTCAACGATAGATTTATTGGGGTGAAGAGATGAATGAAGAGAAGATACTGAACGCAGAATCTGTTCTTAACAACCTTATAGCCGAGCTGGAAAGAGTAAAGAAGGCCTCCGAACAGCTTGATGACGCCAGAAAGACCGTAGTCACCGTAACAGATGCCAGCGAGAAGATGACTAAGGGTATGAATACCTTGATCGACACAGCCAACAAGGTTTTGAAGAACATTGAGGAAGCTAAGATTCGGGAACAGTATGACAAGGTAGAAAAGGAACTCACGGAATTCACTAACAAAACACAGAAGATTATGGGTGATATTTCTTCTATGGAAAACACCGTTTCATCCGGTATAAATGCTATGAAAGAAGATAGCGAGGCAACAAGAAGGACACTATCTGAGAACACAAAAGGATTGAACAAAGATGTGGCCGATTTAAAGGCCGAGTTGGTCAATGTCCAGAGGGACAATCATAGTATCGCTAACGGTCTAAAAAAGGCTGTTGTAGGGCTCTTCAGTGGTGTACTCGTACTTCAACTACTTATATTGTTGATGATCTTGTTAAGGTAAACAATGCTATGAGCGATAGAACTTACACAGAAAGGGACATAGAAGACGAAGAATATCGCAAGAAACTACAAAGACTTTGCGACCAGGCACTTGTTGAAAACGCCAGCAAGAAAAACGACGTGGTCTGGAATTACAAAGTAAAGGACAGGCTGGGAACATTTCGTTTGGAGCTCGTTGTTGGAGCTTGTATAGCTCTTGGTCTGATGATTTTTCTCCTTTTCGCTAAGTAGTGAGTTTGCGGCAGGAAAGTACCGGAAGACAAAGCTCTCATTTGCAGACAGGGTAACGATGCTGGCCAAAAACGGTGCCAGGGCCGTCACCATACCGCTGGAGCAGGTGGGCAACCTCTCCAGCGTATCTATGGATACGATATCCAAAATCATCCCCATACCCATCGCCCGACCGGAAGACGCGTTTATGAGATCCAGACTAGACAGCTGATAAAAAGCGATGAACTGACTTATCAAACCAATAAACAAATCGCAGAAATGGAAATTCACACAAGTAAATATTCTTTTGTGCAGAATGTAACAAGTGGTATATTAGTCGTATGAGTGCATTGCACTTAATCGTATTCGCCAAATACCTTTGACAGAGACAGTTGCAGACTTGAGCGATGCACCCTTTACTGGGGGTGTGATTGTGAACAAGGTAATTCTTATGGCGGTACTTGCATTTCTTCTGATTGTTTCAACAACCGTGTCTGCGTATGTGGTTGGAACCCTGTATTTTCCAGGAGATACAGTGTATCTCAATGGAGAGACCTTCAAGAAAACACTGAAGAACGGCTCGGTGATAAAAGGTGAAATACTGCTACCGGATATGACGCTCGTAGATAGTCTTATAGGTGCCCGGATAATAAAGTTCAGTGATGTGCAGCAAATAACGGTAAAAGTCAGGACTTACTGACACTGTCAGGGCCGACCCGAAAGGGTCGGCCTTTATTTCAGGGGTGAATGCTATGAAAAGACTGTTCCTGGCGTTAATCATCTTAATATCCCTGAGCCTGGTGGGAAAGACATACATACTGGTGATAAGCTCCGGAGAGTTCAGGG
>CAZETB010000100.1:0-3220 GCA_964514865.1 uncultured Mariniplasma sp.
CTTTTCATCTCTTTACTATTTTACCATTGAACTTAACTATTGCTCCCCCCGTTGGTACTGGTGTTACCGGTTGAGACTCAGCATCGACAACATCCATATCATAATAAAATGAAAACTCATTTTTGTCATCTGTCATAAAAGAATCAAGAAATGGAGAATAGGTTGTAACATATACAGTATCCTCATCGGGGGCAAATTTCATAAGCCGGATGTGACCATTCAGCCCTTGATAATTTGAAAATAGCGTATAAATAGTATTACCATCGTATGTATCTGCCCTCCACCCATATCTCGTAAACTCAGAAGCATGATAATGTCCACATAGCATCAGAAACAGATTTGGATTATCTTTTAAGCCATCATAGATCAATTGACCCGAATAATCAAATACAGCAGTATCCTGACCGGAATCATAATTTGCAATGTTATGAGATGTGACAATCGCTCTACGTTCGGGATATGCTTTTAACATTGCATCTGCCCACGCAATACCTGGTGGTTCAGCAGAATAGGTTAAATGCAATACCATAAACTCCATCCCGGCAGCTTCAAAGAATTGTACGCTATATTGGTCGTATGTTCCATAGCTTCCCTGGTAATAATCTCGCCCGGCGAATCTATCGCTACCGAAATATGTATTATAGTTTTCGTAATGGAAAGCTCCGTCATGATATGATCTATCATGATTACCCGGAGCTATGCCATATGGTATATCAATGGCTTCAATTACCTTGAAACCGGTATCAGCAAACTGCCATTCAGTAATAGTATTGCCATCAGTAACATCTCCATAATGAGATACAAATACAATGTTTGAATCAGCAAAATTATCATGTATCCACCATACTTGAGACATCCATTTTGCACTGTCGTCCGGCTCACCGAGATTGATATATGATTGTGTGTCTGGCATCCCTATAACGGTAAATGGCAACGGCGACTCTCTCCAACCTAAATCTGGAGCAGAATCGTAATATGGCAAATCAACGTCAGTTCCAGCATCAAGCAAATCACTTTCTGAGGACAATTTCATAAAATTGGTGTAGGGCAGTCCTCCATCAATACCTCTTGGATATCTTAATTGGGCAGTATCACGACTTACAAAATCAGCATCAGATAGTGAATATGTCGGATTCGGTAATCCCATGTTGTATGAGCCAAGAATAAATGTATTAGTTTCAACATCTATATATGGGGGTACTACTCCTGCACATGAATTAAAATTAGCGGGGAATCCAAATGTATAGGCATATGCTATATTGTTCTTATACACAACATGGGCAGGGTCAGTCTCACAATCAAATGCTCCGGGCCCCGACATAAATGGCAGATAATCACCATATGAAGTGTTGTTAAAGTAATACATTCTTGGCCCGTAATCTGGGGATAAATGCAGGTTTACATCGCCAAACCCAACCTCATTATATGCTGAAACACAATTACGCAGCCATCTTTTGCCATCAGCCATGACAGCGCTTGCTGTTAACTTAAAACCATAACCATCACCATCATAGGCATCACTGTAATAATTAATTCCATTCCCCCATGACCAGCAGCTATCAATCTGTAACTGCTTTTGACTTCCAATATCAAAACCATCATCAGAGACATTCCACGCACGACATCCTTTAACATAGGCAATCTTAAAAGTATCCACAGCTACCCCTCTTGCCGATATTACAAAGCCATCACCATCACCACCAGCACCCGTCACATCAAGACTATCACAACATAGATAGGAGTCGCAATTTTGCAAATAAAGAGTATCAAAGCCCCTATACCACTGACCGGCACCGCCGATATTATGAGTGACCATATTCTTAAAGGTCATAGTCCCTGTGCAGTCGGTCATGCCAATGCCCATTACGTTTGCCGTTGTATTAAGCATTAATACATTTCTGATTGTCAGTCCGTGAAATTCGAGATATTCTGCAACATCAATATTAATCCCAATATTACCTGTTGTTGCCTGACTCGCATATTGACAATCAAGAATTGGTACATTACCTTCTGCGTAGTCAGGTGGATAGGCCATATACACTATAGGACTATCATGAGTACCATTATTACCATATCCACTATTAGGGGCAATGAGGGTTATGGGATATCCTGATACAGGTTTTGTTGTGGGATACCAAACTCCACCACGAAAATAAACGGTGTCTCCTGCATCTGCGGTTTCAAAAGCATGTTGCCATGTAGCCCAAGGATAATCTATATTTGTACCAGCATTACTATCAGACGCATTGGCGTTATATGCAACATCTTGCACATAAAAAACTGACTGTCCTGCTGCGCTAAAAGTCAGGCATATGAATAATATGTATATAATACTCCTCATTCAATAACCCCCTCTCCATTACTATCCATATAAGCCTCAAAACAATCAATCAAGTCACTTAATTCATCAGAAGTTAAGCTACTCCCGATAAAAAAAAGTGCTATTATACCAGTTATAAACTCGGCGGCAGTACCCCCTGAGTTGGTTGCTCCAATATACATATTGTAATTGGGCAGTGGTTGAGGCGCCCCCGTGTCTACTGTTCCGAAGGTTTTATTGGCAACTGCATACGAGGCGTTTGACGCTGATCTTACGACAGAAAGCATCCCGACACTCCCGGTAAATGCTGTCTGTAGCACGGCTACATTGCACGGGTAAACTCTCGCAAGGTCTGTTGATCTTGCTGGATTTACACAGATACGAGAGCCAGTCCCTGCTCCTGTATCATATACACCATGATTTTTTGAGGATGAAGTACCTGTCGGGGCAGTCTTTGAGTAAATGCCAAACGTGAAAGCCGAGCGAGACACATTCACACTATCTTCTCTCGGATTATAATCAGTATTTAAATAATTTGACGTTCCATTAAATGAGTATCCCTCAAATGCTGTAAATGTCGGGGAACTAACAGCCGTGGCATCATGTGTTCTATTTACAAGATTTCTTAATGCGGCCTCTGAATTGCCATTTGCATAAATTTGGATTACATCAAAAACTTGTGCAAGTGAATCTATATTAAGTGAATCTTTTAGCGCCACAACAAAATCTCGAAGTTTAGATTCCACGGAATCATGTAATGGGGTTGATAATCCATAAATATATCGGTCAACTTCAAAGTCTTCAGCTAATGGTTCTTCCGGTGGAGCGGGTGCCGTATAATTACTATACCTCAATATCTGCCCCTCAACCGAGAAGAGCAGAAGCAGTCCTGTTATAAGT
>CAZETB010000101.1:0-3049 GCA_964514865.1 uncultured Mariniplasma sp.
TTAGTTTCTTCTGCTATTTTAATACTATTTTGATTATGCTCATCAATTTTTTGTTTTTCTAATTCATCTTTTTTTCTTAGTTCATTTCTGTGCTTTTCCTGTTCTGAATAAACCAATGCACTATGTGCTTCATTATCCATAATATGTTTCTCCTTAATATA
Organism: uncultured Mariniplasma sp.; assembly: GCA_964514865.1. Classification (GTDB taxonomy): domain Bacteria; phylum Bacillota_I; class Bacilli_A; order Acholeplasmatales; family Acholeplasmataceae; genus Peloplasma. Next base: position 162 of record CAZETB010000101.1, read on the forward strand.
TCTCTTTTATTAATATTTTTTCATTTTCAATTAAATCTTACTTGCAAATTAAGCTTTATAAAATATTTATTATTTTCCATATATATACGACCAAAATTATATCTTGTTGTACTTGCTTGGTCCAAATTTGTATTATTTAACAAATAATCCTGAAATTCATTGCGATTATATATGTGATAGCATAATATTTCTCCATCTTTTTTAACAATGATAATCCCACCTGTAGCATCATATGTTCCACCCCATACTTTAGCAGGGGTCATACCTAAAGCGCTGTCTGTTAGAAAATTCTTAATTTTATAAGTATAGAACGGTTGTTGTGCTTTTGGAAATTTTAATGGATTGTCTTTTTCAAGTTTTTCTACAGACTTTTTAACATCACTTATTTTATAAATATATTTATTAATTAACATTTCTGATAAAATCGCAGGCAGATTTGAATCTATTAATATAAGATTATTATTAAAATTATCATCATCAATTTTTATAAATTTTATATCTGCATTATTCTTTATAAAATTTAAAATTTCTAAAGTTTTTTCTAAATTAATCTTTTCAATATCAGGAATATTTTTAAATTGAAGCTCATATGTAAAATTTGTTGTTTTTCCCGGGTTAAACAAAGTAGAACGGCCCCCAATTAATGATTTAATGCTAAAACCTAAAGTTGGTTTTCTCCCGGTCTTTAAATCATGAACTTTTATTTCAATATCTTTTTTTGCTCCGCCACCTTTTGCTACAGTATTACAATTGATTGAATTTAAAAAAGTTTCTAATGAGGGGCATGAAAATGCTCTTTCTTGATCTTTTTTGATTTCATTGAGCAGTTCATTTGCTTTATCCATAAACTTTGAAATTGGTAAAGAAATAATTTCCTTACCTTTAGAATCAATAACTTTTATTTTACTGTTTATATTATATTCCGTCTTTTGTCCGGATTCTTCTCTGAAAATTGAAATAATTGGATAAAATATTTCTTCTAATTTATTCAAATCTGCATCTGCGGCAAAAAGGGTCCCTTCACCCAAAAGTTTTAAAAGAACATAAATTTCACTCCATTCACCTTTATTGCCTTTTTTTTCTTTCATTTATGTCTCCATTTAAATTAAGAGTTTTTAATAATTGCTTTGCTGTTTCTTGAATTGCAGGGATCGCCACACAATTTCCAAATTGCTTATATGCGGACGCATCAGACACAACTATTTTGAATTTATCTTCAAATCCTTGTAGGCGAGCCCATTCTCTGGGAGTCATCCTACGCCATCCATCACGATTAACTTCTCCTTTTATTTTAGTCACAGGAGTAAAGTTCTTTAACCTCTGATCAATGACTAAATTTCTTTCCCTACCCATACCACCTACAACAATAGCGTTTGCAACAGCATTATCAGGGATAATCTCATAACCAAATCCATTTCCTTTATTAGCATGACGTTGTTTATGCTCTATCAATGTTTTTTGATATTGTGTAGATAAATAATATTTTGCAGAAACCACTTCAATTTCTTTTATATCTGCAAAGGTTTTTGACGTATCTGTTGCTTTAGGATATTTAAAATCAAAAATATTTAAATCTTTTCTAAAACCAACTATATATATTCGTTCCCTGTTCTGTGGCACACCAAAATTTTTTGCATTTATGATTTCAGGTTCGGGGACAAAATAATTTAAATCTTCTCGCAATATTTTTAAAATTGTTTTTAAGGTTTGGCCTTTGTTATGAATTTTCAAACCTTTTACATTTTCAAGAAAAAAAGCTTTTGGTTGTTTTCTTTTTATTATTTCAGCAACATCAAAGAATAAAGTCCCTCTGGCCTCTTCAAAACCCAAACGTTTACCGGCTAAAGAAAATGCCTGGCATGGAAATCCTGCACATAATATATCAAACTTGTCAGGTATATGCTGTTTAGTCGATTCTTTAGTTATGTCTCCAAATGGCATTTCCCCAAAATTAGCATAATATGTTTTTTGAGCTTGTTCATCCCATTCCGATGAAAAAAGACACTTTCCACCAAGATTTTGCAGTGCAATTCTAAATCCTCCTATACCTGCAAATAAATCAATAAAAGTAAACTTCACTGTTTTTGGTTCAGGAAAAGGAACATCAAATAATTTGTTGATATAATTATAATCAGCCGGATTTTCAAGTACATAATTTATTTTACTATTATTTTTCTTACTATATTTTGGAGTTGTATTCAGCACTTTTTTTAACAGTATTTTTGATTTTTTATGTTTAGAAATTTCATTAATTTTTATCTTATTATTATGGATTATTTTCATAATTGCAGTCATACATTTTTCAGTATTTTTCTGTATATCATTTCCCCAAAATCTTAAAACTATCCATCCTTGTTTCTTTAATTCTTTAGTAACTTTTTTATCTCTTTCAATATTTTTTTCTATTTTTGCAAACCAAAATTTTTTATTTGATTTGTGTTCTTTTTTCTTTGTGTCCCAATTTTTTCCATGCCAAAATTCGCTATCACAAAATACAGCTAACTTACAATTTCTTATAACAAAATCAGGTTTACCGAAAACTGTTTTTACATTTTTATTGTATTTTATGCCCTCTGTTCTAAGCGCTTTTGCTAAAATTAATTCAATTTTAGAATCTTTGCTTTTAACAGCCTGCATATTTCTCCTTCTTTGTTCTTTGGTTAGTTTGTCCATTTGCCTATTATAGCAAAACTAAAATAAATTGACATAACTGGTAAATTTATTATCTCTATTTAATCTTAGTTTTTTTAAATTTTATTAAATCAGTTGTTGTTTTAAGGCTTTAAGATTTGAGCTGAAATGACAAAACACAAGTTTGTGATGTACATGTTACTGAATGAGCATTCTTTAATGCTTGTTTCCACTTTTTAGTACTCTTATCCATCCTA
>CAZETB010000102.1:0-3015 GCA_964514865.1 uncultured Mariniplasma sp.
ATGCCACGGCATCCTTCCAGTATATATTTATTACTGGTCTAGTTCCCCTTCCCCACCCGCTATCGTTAGGTTTGCTCCTGCCGGTAGCGTCACAGAAAGCGTCATATTCTTCGAAGGTTACCTCATACTTACCGACAAAGAAGTCATAGGATAATGTGACTTCGTGAACCGGTAATTCATTTTGCCTACCATCCCCCCAGGTGTCGCCCATCATAAACGTACCGCCCTCTACGAGTACCATTTCTCCGACGACTATCGTTCCTGTAGAGTATGTGAAGCTCCAGCTTATTATGTTGGAGTAAGCACCTTCGTTGTCCTGCGCCCTAACTTCGAACTTGTGCTGCCCTTCTGAGTAACCGTTCCACGTGTAACTCGTGCTCGTACCATTGCTTACCCAGCCGCCTTCGTCCTTTCTGTATTCGTACTTTGTTATCGTTCCGTCTGAGTCACTTCCAGTCCAGGTGAAGGTGCTGCTGTTTCCTGAGATCTCTCCGTTTGGACCGCTTACCTTTGTTACCGAAGGAATGCTATTATCCAATCTCCCAATCACATCATTATGGACATAACTGACAACGTCTTCATCTTTTGTTATACGATCGTGGTTAATTCCATCGAAGAGGACTTCGTTACCGCCGAGAGACTGGCTAATTAGCGAAACAAAGCCATCACCTTCGGCGTGAGCTGGCATTCCAGCAATGTCCGCAAATTCCTCAAATATCATCTGGCATAGCAAAAGACCAACATCATATATTGTTATTTCTTCTGAAGGTTGGAATTTGGTTGTTGCTATCTTCCCTTTTATGTACGTTATCTTATCGAGATTAGTCTTCAAACCGTTCAGTTCTGTATTTGCGGGGAAATTAACGTTGTTGAGCTCTGTAGAAAGATTATCAAGGTAATCCTGGTAAGTGTATTCGATAGAAGTGTATCCAGGGTAAGGCGCAAGCTCAAGCTCTAAATTTCTGCCATAATTTGCAATAAGTACAGTAAACAGTATAGGTGTTTCTTTGAGTATATCCACAATCACGTATGCTAATTCTCTCAACTCAGAGATAGCTATACCAGCAAGATCACCTGCCTTAATGGTACCAGTGATGATTCTTATACCTTTCAAAAGAAGATCATCAATAAACCTCTGCCGTAATTCTAATATATCGAAATACCATAACAATCTGTTGTATTCATTTTCATCTGTCATAGTCCTTATTAGCGAAGCCAAAGGAGAACCTTCATGTGGTGTATCCAGCGTGTAGACTTGTTCGATTTTTGCAACTTCAGCTGTGTTCAACTCTTTGAGTAAACCTCTTGAAACCAATCCGCCCATACTGTGGGATATTATGAATATCTTTTCATATTTGTCGAAGATACCCGCAGTATCCATTATCCTGTATAGTTCTTCACCATATTCAGTGGCGGTTCTAACATTGGAATCGTAGTAGTATTCGAAGTAGTCGAAAGTGTTGGATGTACTGTTGAACTTCTTATAAAATTCCGCCCACCTTTCTCTCTGTTCCTCGTCTTCCCCAGTGACTGCAGATTCTCCTATTCTGGTACCCTGCTTTCCGTGAATGAATATAAGGGCAAAGTCATTCTTTGGTTCGAAGTTGTTATCAACTGTTTCCGAATACTTCTTGTATCCTGTAACTGAGCTGTTGGATGGCTCGAAATATACCAGATGCTCATATTCTTCAATCTCATGGTATCCGAGAATCGACGCTGTGTATTGTTTAAGGCCTATTGGCTCTATAAATTCGAAAAAAGCAGCAGCAGCGTCAAGTGGAACAAAATCCACAATGAGACGATCTGTGACTTGGCCAGATATTTCTTTGCTTGTAATAGGTATCTCGTATGGTTCATATTCGAAATAGCTTATAGGTGTAATTTGGACTATTCTTCTGCTCACCTCGGCGTAATAACTTCCCGGAGAATGTGCCCAGGAAAGACTGATCGGCCATACCAATGGACATGTTAGGTATGTCGAATACTCTTCCGAGGTTTTATAGCTTGCTTCCGGAGCTTGATCGTCTACCAGCATATCAATGTGGAGAATTCCGCTTTCCTCCCGAATACTAAACTCAGTATTTTCAGCTGAAAACTCTTTGTCAATGGTATAAATGACTCCATCAAACTCGAACTGAATATCATCTTCTGATTCGAAGAATTGGAACATAACTTCATTGCTAGTATCAAAAGCAGTCTCCATATACAGTTTGATCCTGTATGTGTTTCTCACATTTGCTACTACTATGTTTTCGCAATGAGTAGCATCCTCTGTTAGTTCATCGATCTGTGCAAATACTCCATCCTCAACTTTCTTTTCTACGACTATTCTGTCTGTACCATTTGCTACTTCCTGCCAGCTAATAAGAGTTTTGTTCTCGTTGAATAGCTTCTGAACTTCTATTTCAATGGGTGTATCTACAATATCTATGTTGAAAGTCGACTGAACCGACTTTCCGTTTAGGTTCGTGACCTTAATGGTCACGCTTTTCAGACCTGCTTCCGTATAATTCGGAAGATACGTATAGTCAGTTCCGACTATTTCTCCAACGCCGGACATTATTGTGAAGGTGAGGGCGTTCTTGTTTTTATCCGTGGCGTACTGCTTTAGGTCAAATTGAAGAACTTGCCCTTCTTCTACTGTTTGGTTTGGTATATTAAGCGTTGGTGATTCACTGACACTGGGACATCCAAGAAGCAAAAAGATAACTGAAAAGAGAAGAGCAAATAGACATACTGTAAGGAACTTATTCTTCATTACCCCACCTCCATAAGTGAGGCCTCGCACTCTAAGTAAGCACGTGAAGACTCAGGCAATATACGGAAAGCGGTGCAATGCACTCATACGATTAATATAGCAATTGTTACCTATCGCACAAAGGAATATTCACTTATTCTTGTCCAGCAGCAAGTAATTGAGCTCGTTATCCGGAAACACTCCCATCTAATTGTCAAAGGAGACCGTTATTATCCTGAAGGCCATAGAACCTCCGGTATCTCCTGCGTCTCCTCGCG
>CAZETB010000103.1:0-2967 GCA_964514865.1 uncultured Mariniplasma sp.
TGTGTTCACTCCTTCAATGTATTTCATACAAGCAAGTATAATATAGCATTTTTTACGGGCTTATGCAACCACTTTCATTTTATTCGTAAATCTCACACATTTTTATGATATCATTAAAGAAGGTGAAGCAAAATGGAAATTTTCGTGCTTGCCAGCGGCTCAAAAGGGAATGTAACCTACTTAAAAGTAGGAACTCAAAAACTCTTCATCGACGCTGGCATTTCTTATCAAAAAATCAAACAGAAGATGAATGACTATCAAGAGAACATTTTTGATGTCAAATCACTCCTCATTACACATGAGCATCATGACCACGTGATGGGTTTAAAAATGCTCTTAAAATATGGCGCAATTGAACATGTTTATTTAACAAAAGGAACCTTAAATAGCTTACCAGTTGATGTGGTTTCGATGTTTTTACATACACATATCATTACTGCGGATGTTCCTTTTGAGATTGAAGAAGTTAAAGTTACACCTTTTATGTTGTCGCATGATGCAGAAGAACCTGTGGGTTTTGTGATCACCGATGATGAACATAAAATGGTTGTACTAACTGATACGGGTTATGTGGATGAATCATATTATCCGTTACTAAGTGGTGCTGATCTATACCTTTTAGAAGCAAATCACAATCCGTTTACCCTTTTTCAATCGCCACGTCCCTTTTTACTTAAAAAGAGAATCGTGGGAGAAAAAGGTCATTTATCCAATGAAGATGCAGCAAGACTGATGAATCTATTTGTTAAAGAAAAAAGTATATGGGTTGTTGCACATATATCAGAGGATTGTAATTGCATTGATGATATCGATGAAGCCATTGTCAAGTGTTTTGATGATCCCACAAAGGTTGAAGTTCTTTATGCATCACAAGAAAGTCTTCCGGGTATTATTTTATGATAAAAATTATTGCAGTTGGTAAAATGAATCAAAAAGGATTGCTCGATCAGATGCAATACTATATAAAACAATGCCCAGTTAAAATTGAAGTCATCGAGGTTGCTGATGAAAAACAGATAGAAGGCATGCATGTAGAAGGTGAACGGATTTTATCTAAGATTAAAGATCAAGATGATGTCATCTGTTTAGCTATTAAAGGTAAAATGATGTCTAGTGAAGATTTTGCAAAACTTCTAGATGAAAAAATGACATATCAAACCAAAGATATTGTGTTTGTCATCGGAGGATCTTATGGTTTATCTGACGATGTGATGAAACGTGCAAATGCTGAAATTTCTTTTTCAAAAATGACGTTTCCCCATCAATTAATGCGCTTAATCTTGGTTGAACAAATTTATAGAGGTTTGATGATCTTAAAACATCACCCCTATCATAAGTGAGGATGTATGAAGTATATATTTTGGGATTTCAATGGCACCATCTTAGATGATGCACGCTTATGTTATGATATCTTATCCGAAATGTTAAAGGAAGAAGAAAGACCTCCTGTAACATTTGAAGAATATTTAATGATTTTTACGTTTCCTGTTGAAGCGTATTACGATGTGGTTTACGATTTAAAGAAAACAAGTTTTATAGAACTCGCACATCGCTTTATTGAACGCTATCAACCCAGAAGTCTATCATGTCCACTTCATGAAGGTGTACTTGAAACGATTAAAGCGTGTGAAGATATGGGGTATATCAATGTTTTACTCTCTGCTTCTGAAGAGAAAAATCTTCATGAACAGTTAAGACACTATGGTATTGAACATTTATTTAATGCCATTTTGGGAACGAAAGATGTTTACGCAACCTCTAAAGTCATGGTTGGTAAAAGGTTTATGGAAGAACAAAAGATCAACCCGAAAGATGTCTTAATGATTGGTGATACACTTCATGATGCTGAAGTTGCTGAAGCATTAGGTATCAACATCACACTTTACACAAAAGGGCATCAACACCCTTCAAGACTTAAAAAGTATGAAACAATTGACCAAATTCAAGCATTGCTTGGTAAAATAGAAGTAATAAACACATAAAGGAGATAAAAATGAGCAAAGTAGCTATATTAGCATGTAGTAATGCTGGCCTTGATTACCTTGATTATCCAAAAGACATTCGGATTTTACGTTCTGTCATTCACTTTGGTACAGATGAAGCTTATGATGACTTTGTACAAATGGATGCTAAGACGTTTTATGAACGCATTCAAAATGATCCAGATGACATTCCAAGAACATCTTATGTATCACCTGGCACCATGATTTCATATTTTGAAGAATTAGAAAAAGAAGGATATGATGAAGCTTTAGTTATCACCATTTCTTCAAAACTTTCAGGACTATATGAAGCTGTTAAACGCATTGCAGATGAAGTTAAGATTAAGGTTACTGCATTTGACTCGTTAACACTTGCATATGCAGAAGCTTACATGGCTCTTGAAGCGCATCGTTTAGCTGCTGAAGGTAAATCGGTTGCTGAAATCATACCTTACCTTGAAAAAATTAGGGATAATGATAAGATTATTTTCGCAGTTGATACACTTCTTTATTTAGTAAAGAATGGTCGTTTATCAAAACTCCAAGGTACACTTGGCACTATGCTTCAACTAAAACCATTGCTTCAAATTTCTGATGATGGCAAAGTTGAATCAATTGAAAAGATTAGAACAACACATAAAGCACATCAACGTGCTTTAGAACGCTATGTTGAAGAAACTAAAGACTTAAACGTATTAACTTACATATCACATGCACATGCTGATGAATACGTCAATTGGTTTGTTACTGAAATTAAGAAAGTGTTCCCAGAAAGAGAAGTTGTCGTGGCTTATTTAACACCTGTTGTAGGAGCACATACAGGTCCAAAGGGAATAGGTATCGGTTATATCAAGCTCTAAGCACCCCGTTTGGGGTGTTTTTTTTGACACGTTATGACAACCATGAAATGACATGCTATAATCAATCTATATAGGAGACTTACTATATTAAGTCAAGCAATTAATGAGATTTAATAGTAAAAGAC
>CAZETB010000104.1:0-2950 GCA_964514865.1 uncultured Mariniplasma sp.
GGTCTTTTACTATTAAATCTCATTAATTACTTGACTTAATATAGTAAGTCTCCTTATGATTTATTTTTCATAACTATTGTAACAAACTCTAACAGATATGGCTATTTAAAGGCTCTATGATATGTGTTGATAACCAAACTCAGGGAAACTGTGATGAAATTCAACCTTAACCATGAGGAAAGATTCAATTTCGTTCAAGATTTGATATAACGATGCTCTAACTTCAAATTCCTCTCGTGATTGCGGTAACTCTGAATTTTTATAACCTTGCATCATTAAATCGAGATGTCTTAGCTGACCAGTCGCGCGATCGTATAACCCTATATCACTTGCTAATGTTCTAACATAATCAGAAATTTCAAGTGCAAAAGGGTGACATATTTTAAGTTTTAACGCATGTTGATACATATGCCTGATATAAGATGCTTGTTCTTTTCTCATATGAAAATATGCAAGATAGGAATGATCATTAGTAAAGAGTAAATCTTTATCGACTAATTCAACTTCATCGATGGTTTTAGAAATCTTACGATCTAATAAGGCGTAATGGCGATAATACTCTTCGTGATATTCAGGATCTTTCATCAAAATCGATAACATAAATAAATGATCTCTAATCAATTGATCGATGGATGCAACATGTTTATCTAATACTTTTTCAGTAGATTGTGGGTAGATGATACTAAAGATCATCGCAATCCCTACAGCAATAAATAAGATAGCAAGCTCATTACCAATCATATTAAAATTAAATGCTTCTTCTAATAGAAGGTGTGAAACTAAAACTAAGGATAAAACGATACCTTCTTGAAGCTTAAGCTGAAAAGACGCTAAAGCGAAGATAAAAACAAAGATGCTAAAGACAAGGAAAGTATAACCAAAGGCGATAAACATCAATGTTGCTAGCATAATACCAAAAATAGCATCCACCAAACGCTTGATAGATGATATAATCGAATCTCTTTTAGTTAATGAAATCGACAAGATACCGACAATCCCTGCTGTCAGCCAATACGCTAAACCAAGTTCAAGTGCAATTAAGCTCGTGATGACGCCTACCAAACTCATCTTAATTGCGGTGTGAAGAACTCTCATAGATGTGCCTCACTTCTTCGTTATGCTTTTGTATTGATCGTAATAGATTTTGATATCGGATAGATCAAAAGGTTTTTCCTTTTTGATGATGCGTTCTTTGAGTATTTCAATTTGATCATTGATGATATGTTGAATCTCATCTGAATAACACATCGATCCTTGATGTGCTTGGTATTCTTTTTCGTCAAGAATAATGTAATTGCCATCTGGAAAGACTTTAATATCTAAGTCATAATCAATGTATTTAATCGCTTCTCCATCATAAAGATAAGGAGATGATAAATTGCAATAGAAATAAACACCATCTTTTTTCAGCATACCAATGATGTTAAACCATAAATCAGCATAAAAATAACAGATTGCAGGTTCTTTAGTGTGCCAACTTCTTCCATCGGATTCAATCACTTTTGTACGATTATTTCCTGTGACTAACAGATGTTGATCTTGATATAATACCACGGATTTTTTCCAGACTCGGTGCAGCTTTTTGTTGTGTTTGTAGCTGTGAATCATCACAGTCATACCGGTTGATAATTTCATAAAACCACCTCAAATGATGGTCATATTATATCATAAAAGATAATATTCTTTTGATATCAAACCTTTATTTTTGTGATAAAGTGATTGTCGATTGACAATGAAAGCTATTTTACGTATGCTTAACTTGTAGGAGATGTTATCATGACACATTTATTTTTTAAAGATGATCATGCATTTTGGACATGGTTAAATGAACATCATAAAGATGATGAAGGTTACTGGATTAAGTTTGATAAACTCAATGTTCAATCATCTTTTACAGCTGAACAAGCCTTGGATATAGCCTTATGTTTTGGTTGGATTGACGGGCAAATAAAACGCCTTGATGATCAATTCTATGTAAAATACTTTTCAAAACGAAGAGTTCATTCAATTTGGTCTACAAAAAACAAGAAATCGATTGAACGACTTTCCAAAAAAGGCTTAATCATGCCATCAGGATGGGATGAAGTCAACCGTGCTAAACAAGATGGTAGATGGGACAAAGCTGATTTACCCCCTGTAGATTATGATTTAGACAGCTTTGATGAATTACTCAAACCTCATCATACCGCTTACGAAAATTACCATTTATTCTCACCATCCATTAGGAAGACATATGCCATGAGTTATTTTGTATTAAAAAAACAGGAGTCACGTGATCGTAGACTTAGTGTCATCATTGAAAGATTAGAAAAAAAGCTTAAACCTATGTGAACTAGGTTAAGCTTTATGTTTATTTGATGATGATGTAACCTCTAAATCCTCTGACACCATAATAAGAATCAGCACCGTTATGATAGATAAATGTTCTATCGTAACGTCTATCCCCAAATAGTGCACCACCCAGGTCTCTTTCTTTTTGTGGTGTTAAGATCCAACTTGATGTCTTTAAATCGAGTGGTTCGATGTGTTGAAGTGCTTGATACATCTGTTCATCACACAATGTAATCCCCATTTTTTCTGCCATGAACATCGCTGATGTTTCTGGTGGGAATTTTTTCCTTGAAAGACGAGCTTCTTCATCATAGCAGGTTGATGTTCTACCTTTGGGTGTTTCTTTTGAGAAATCGACATAAATGATGTGATTTAGATATGTCATCACATCAGGTTCTCCACCTGTTTTTTCCATATGTTCTAATGCTTTTAGGAGTTGATCATTTTGACTGATCGCATGTAGAACATCATCCCATGTAACACCAGGATGACGATAAGCATGTTTTTCAAAACGTTTTTTTAATATGTTGATAAGTTCTTGATTTATTTCAATGCTCATTTGATTCATGTAAGATTTAAACTGTATTAAGTTAGTACTTAAGACTTCTTTAAATCTTTA
>CAZETB010000105.1:0-2936 GCA_964514865.1 uncultured Mariniplasma sp.
ATAAATTATCGTTTATTTCTCTATTCAGCTCTAACTCATTATCCAAAGATTGAAGAATTGAAATAACTCTATCTTGTTCATGAATATCGGGTATTTCGATTTCCATTTTCTTTAAATAAGAACTATTAACAGCTGTAGCAATCGATGACGTGCTACCAAGCTGATCAAATTTGTAATTCTTAAGCAAATAGTAAAGGTATAGAGGTCTTACTATATTAGTGTCATTAATCGGTAGTTGAGCAATTGCTTCATTTGTTAACATATCCTCATCAACTATGGCAACTCGACCAACGGTTAATTTAAAACTCAAAATAACAGTTCCTTTTCTTACTATTGGAATATTAAATTTTGTTTGAGCCTCTTTAGATATGGTTTCAGATGTCTCTGAAATGTATCTACCTGACACACCCATATCTTTTATAGATACCCACTTCCAGTCATCAGATCCCTGGTTAAACCATTGTTGCTCTTTTCTTGGTGGAGTTCTCCCTATTTTCAAATCAACAAGTTCTTCTAACCTATATTTCATATCCAATTGCCCTCAACTTTTCTTTAATCTCATCCTCAAGTTCATGAGACTTTTTAAACATGTCAGAAAGCTCAGATGTCAATCTTCCCATTTTTTCTTCGAATGGTTCACCATCATCTTCTTGTTCTTCAATTCCAACATAACGTCCAGGAGTTAACACATATCCTTGCTCGGCAATTTTTTTCAAATCTGCTACTGCACAGAAACCTTGCTCGTCTTCAAGAGATCCGTTTTGAAATTTTTCAAATGTTTCAGCTAGTTTCTTGATGTCAGCATCAGAAAAATCTCTGTGGGTTCTATCAACCATAAATCCCATCTTTCTTGCATCAATAAAGACAGTCTTTCCTTTTTGCTTTTTGTTTTTTGTAATAAACCATAGTGATACAGGGATTGTAACGCTATAGAAAAGTTGCGTTGGCATAGCAATAACACCCTCGACTAAATCGGCTTCTATTATTTTCCTTCTGATATCTCCTTCACCGCTTGAATTAGAAGTCAATGCACCATTAGCAAGAACTAGACCGATTTTGCCATTAGGAGCAAGGTGATAAATCATATGTTGAATCCAAGCAAAGTTGGCATTTCCTGCAGGTGGAAGACCGTATTTCCATCTAACATCATCGGTCAGACTTTCCTGACCCCAAGGATGGTAATTAAATGGAGGATTTGCTAATACAAAGTCTGCACGTAAAGTTTTATGTAAATCATTTCCGAATGTATCTGCATGATAAGGTCCAAAATCGGCATCAATACCACGGATAGCCATATTCATTTTTGCCATCTTCCAAGTATCAGATTGAGCCTCTTGGCCATAAACAGAGATTGTTCCTCTTCTGCCAGCGTGTTCTTGAATAAACTTTGCAGATTGGACGAACATACCGCCTGAACCACAGCAAGGATCATAAACACGACAGTTTTCAAAAGGTTTAAGAATTGAAACTAAGGTTTTAACTATGCTTGATGGAGTATAGTATTCGCCACCTTTTTTTCCTTCAACTGACGCAAATTGAGCGATGCAATATTCATAGGTTCTACCAAGTAGATCCTTTTCCTCAGAATCACTCATATCCACATTCGTGAAAATATCAACTACGTTTCCTAAAACAGATTGATCCAAATCAGGGTTTGCAAAATTCTTAGGCAAAACATTTTTAAGTGTTGGGTTTTCTCTTTCGATTGCTTGCATTGCAGTGTCGATGATTTTGCCAATTTCAGGCTTATGTGCATTAGCTGCTATCAAAGACCAACGAGATTCCTCAGGCAAAAAGAAAACATTAACTTCTTTGTATGCGTCTTTGTCATCTTCAAACCCTTCGCCTTCTTCTACCAAATCGTGGTATCTCTTTTCAAAGGCCGTTGATACATAGCGTAAGAAAATCAAGCCTATAACTACTTGTCTATATTCTGCTGCAGGAATATGTCCCCAAAGGACGCATGCCGCATCCCAAATTTCCTTCTCGAAACCAATGTTCGCGTTTGTTTTTTCAGCCATTTTAGTTCATCTCCTCAATATCAATATCATTATCTTTGCAAAGTTTCTCAATTCTTACTCTCACAATTTTTACAGGAATTGCTTTGTCATTTTCCCACCTATTTACTGATGGATAAGAAACATTCAAAAGTGCAGCCAATTCAGTCTGCGATATATTAAGCTTTGATCGTAATTCGATTAACGCTTTAGCGTAGTTATACTTCATATCCTTTCACCTCGCTATAATGTGATTTCAAAATATATCTAATTATATCATCTTTTATATAAAAAATCTACTGATTCGGATCATATATTCAAAAAATCTCACCCAAATTAATGAGTGAGACATGTCTAATGGTTTTAAACCGATTATTTAATTTTTTGAAGCATTGAATTTACTCGTTCTAGTTCACCTTCAAGTTCCTTTTTATCCTTACTATTATCAGCTGTTTCGATAAGATCTTTTAAATCTTGTTGTTCCACTAAAAGTATTCCTTTCAAAGTATTAGCTTCTTTACTAGACAAGTCTAAAACTGGCATTCTTCCACCACCTTTCAAATTCTTATTTTCAAATTATATGAGCTCAATATTTAATGAATTTACCATAATTTACACCCATACTTTTTATATGTCAAATCGGCCTTTTAATCTATGATTAACTTTTTGATAAAATTCTTTTTAAACCTTCATTTTATTTTTCTAAACAAGCTCAATAAGGCCTGTTTTTTATAAAAAAGTCTTCTAAACCCATATGAAAACATTTTCTTTAAAAATTTATTTTTGAGCACAAAAAGAGAGCCCACTACTCATCATTCCTGACTTTCATGGGCTTACCTTAGTTTTCCTTGTCTTTATTAAATTGTTTGAAGATTTGATTAGTTCCAGTTGCAGCAAGACCAGATGCACCGCCAAGAATTATGGCTAAAACAACATTTG
>CAZETB010000106.1:0-2918 GCA_964514865.1 uncultured Mariniplasma sp.
AAAGAATTTCATATTATCTTTGTTCTGAAAGAATGTGCAAGTAGCTTTTTTTAACGCTTTTTTGTACAGAAAGCTTATCGCTTTACTTAACAGATTCTTCTGTAAAATGCCTGTACCCAAGCCTGTTATATTAGCTATATATGGAATTCCTTCTCTTGCAGCTGCTATTCCTCCATAAATATTCGGTTTTATCGTGTATGTCAGAACAACGTTCGGTTTCTCCTGACGAAGTATTTCCCGATATGTTTTAAAGAGCTTATAGTCACTCAGAGGGTTCATTCCCCGTCTGTTCATTACTATTTCAATATACTTAGCATTTATCTTTCGAAACCAGTCTTTCTTTGGGTCATCTGGCAAAACACATACAAGCTCGCTTTCTTTAGCTAGTTTCTCTACGAACTCTCTCCGAAATTTATATAAGCCACCGAAAATATTTGTCAAAATCAGTATCTTCAATATTCTTAGAATCCTTTCTTTATCTGAAATCTCAAAGTATACTCTGAGATTATCGCGCCGGTACTCCCACTATCTTACTGTTGTTTTGTATTGCATTTACTACGACACTGCCTGCGCCGACAATAATCCACGATTTCATTTCAATTATGTATTCCGACCGTAAGAGTCTCTATAAGAGAGTTCAGGCTTTGTTTTCATTACCTCCAAACTCTAGATCCTACAATTAGGGAACGCTTCAAATATAGGCATCCGAAATGCTGGAAAACCTACAATATACACTCGTTGATTCTACCTAATTTATTCCTAAAACACTGAGGAAACCCATGTACCTATCTTCTTGAATCCAATTCTTTTATATACAGTACCAGCTATTGGATTATCGTAGAAAATACAAGCCGTTTTCCCTTTCTTCAATAATTTTTCAACAAGAAAACTCACACAAGCG
Source organism: uncultured Mariniplasma sp. (assembly GCA_964514865.1). GTDB lineage: Bacteria > Bacillota_I > Bacilli_A > Acholeplasmatales > Acholeplasmataceae > Peloplasma. The sequence continues at coordinate 902 of CAZETB010000106.1, forward strand.
GTTGCATACCCCTTTCTACGAAATTCCTCACTTTCCACTGTACCAACTGCAATAATCATCCCTGCTTTGTCTGTTTCGGCAACACAGGAAGCGGTTGATACTATCTTCCCCTTGACTCTTATATGACATGTTTTTCGGAAGCCTGTTTCAATTTCGCCACGAATTGTACCTGCATTTGCACTACCAAATTCCGGTAGACCTGCAAGTAATTCTGAAACCTCTTCCACGTCTTTTATTGAAGTTTCTTGGATATTCAAGTCATCAATTCTATTTGCACTTAGGAGTTTTTGGCAAATTGAGAATTCACTTATTATGGTTTTTCTTTTCTCAGGTTTGAGGCTTTCTAGTATTGTTTCTACTTGTTTCTGCTCGCCTGCCAAGACAGCATTCGGTGTTTCAGAAATCTCATAATCTAATTTATCTGAAAAGTCTACAATTGCTGTTCTCTTATCAAAAAAAAGATTATAATGTCTGCCTGACTTTAGCAAAACACCTACTATAAGAGCATCTTCGAAAGAGCAGAAGATTTGAAATGATTCACTTTTTTTATTCAAAATCTCAGATATCATAAATAGATTAAAGTATGGGTCTCGATCCAGATAAGACAAAATTTGATTAAAGTCTTTCTTTTCAGCTTTTTGCATTTCTGACTCCTTTTCTGAAGCTGAGATTATCATGAATTGTGAAAAACCTAGATACCTCAATTCCCTTTTCTCTCCGGATTTTTTCGTAGCTAGTAATATCCAATAGTACTTTTGAAATGAAATAGCTATTCAATTGGTTTCCATAACCTAGTTTGAACTTATACAAAGGTTCATCTGGATCCTTCGATCTTCCTCCACCTAAGTGCAGTTCTTTTTTCCCTTCTTGTGTGTACTTTTTTATTGCATTATAGAGTATAAAATCAGTTACACGATACTTCGCCTTTCCGTAATCAATTGCGCTGAAATGATAATGAACCCTGTCACTATCCACCAGAAACAAAGCGGCCCCAACAATCTGGTCATGTAATATTGCTACTATTAGTTCTAATTTCTCTCCAATTTCCATTTGTCCGTTCATGAGTTCTTCAGAGAGCATATAGTAGTCGCTGGCATTGTTTCTTTCCATTGCTTGTTTGTACAGAGTATAGAAAGAACTTAGTACTCTTTCGTTGACAGATAAACCATTGTAGATGACTGTTTTTAGCCCATTTCGTATTGCATATCTCACAGACCATCTCTGTTTGCTTGTGAAAGTCTCCGGGAAATCCTTTCCTTTCCAATCATGTAAATCAACGGAAACAGTTTGTCTGTCAAATTGAAGATGCTCTTCCGGTAAGAAATGCTCGTTTTTCAGGAAAGGAGAGCTTCTCACAAACACATCAACAATACAGTTATTAAGGAGATAGTCTTTTATCTCTGAGAAATTCTCCCTAACTGCTTCTTCCAACTCGCGATTTGTTCCATTTTCAGGGAAACCTAAAAATCCTCCATACCCATAGGCAGAGTAAAGTTCACGATAGCCATCTACTAGATCAAATGATAATAAAGGCATAATTGCGATTCCAAAATCAGTTTTAACCTCTAGAAGTGAAACGCTGCTTCCATCGTATTTAGCCCAGGCAAATAGGTATTCGGCAAGACAATAAGCAGGGACTTCATTTACTCTGTCTGCAAGGTATTTTTTATAGCTTTCTCTGTCCTGAAAATCGTGAAGCTCTACTTTCAACGCCATTCAATTATCTCCTTAATAGTGCAGATACTTCTCTTGCAACAAACTCCGCCTGCTCTTCGCTGTTGAGTGTCGAGCTCGGGAGGTTCAGGCCTTTTTCGTACAGTTCGTACGAGTTGGGGTATTCTTCTTTTTTGCATTTCCGGTACGGCGGGAATTCCGTTATAGGGACGAATATCCTTCTTGTGGGGATTCCCTTTTCTTTTAGCTCTTTCTGGATCTGGGGGATATCTTTTGTCGGGTGGTTTATCTTTATAGACGAGAGCCACCAGGAGCTTATAGAATCTGGATACTCTTGCTGGAA
>CAZETB010000107.1:0-2877 GCA_964514865.1 uncultured Mariniplasma sp.
TGCCCAGAGGCCCCTGCCGAGGGGCATGGGCGGACGGGCGCGAGCGGGGGGCGGGTGGGGGAGAGGCTCTGACAAGTCCGGCCGTCCATGCTCGGAGCGTCAGCGGAGGAGCATGGGCGGACGGCTTCGAGTATATCCAACAAATTATTTGTTCTTTTTGAATAGTGATGGTTCCGTTAACCCTTTTTGTTCTTTTCCCAATATAAAGTCATAGATGAAGTTCCTCGCATAGTCTGGGGAAATCGCGGAACGTTCCGTGCTGCATATTCCGGCATGGCTTGCTCCTCGTGCTTTCATTATGACCCTCTTCTCCTTATTCATCTGTATCGACCGTCCGTTAGTCGGCTCACAGTTGATGAACCAGTATGCAGTTGGCTTAATATAATAATCTCCACGCATCATTCTATTCCTATCAACAATCGTGGGTTTGATAAAATTATTTTCCAAGTATGTCATACCAGAAGTGTTGTATGGATTTTCAATAATAATGCGTATGCTTTTTATTGTACTGACACATACGAGTTTCATGAGTAGGTCAAAATATCTATCTCTTTCCTTCGATTGCATTATATTATATCGCATTATTTTTTCTAAACTCCAACTCTTTTGCGCAATATGTTCCCCTCTAAAAAACAGTGTTTTCGCATCACAGAAGTATAGACATGGAAAGAAAGCCATAATCAAATCGTTTGGTGTTATATTGTCAAATACGCTTGCCTCACCATCGTAGCTTTTCTCTATTTCCGTAAACAAGTCCATTACATGGTCTGTTTGTCCGAACTCATCTTGTATATCAAAGTCTTGAGCATCATATCCAAGTTTGCGGAATTCATTTTTGAATGTTCCGCTTTGTTCGAAGAAACAATATACCTTACCTTTGATTTTCATGGTACTTGAATGTTTTACGATACGTTGATATTACAAGTTTTTGCAGTCTTTTTGTCAATAGCTTTTACTTTTGGAATTCCGACTGCGGTACTACTGTACCGCAATTTTCCAATACACGTATCCGGCAATCATTAAGAGGCATAACAACACTATAACTATTCCAATGAATGTTCCGTAGCTTGAAGGCTTTTCCTCTTTGGTCTTTGCTGATGTCTTGATGTTGCCTTTCTTCTTCATTTGAACCTTTTCTTTGGTTTCAATCGTGCTGTGTGACTTTATGTTTTTGTGAAGGCCGTACACTTTTATTGTTCGTTTTGTCCATCTTGGCGCATTCTGTAAGTTGCTTGATTGACAGTTGCGTATTTCTGGCTCCATGTCATACTCTGTATGACCTTCTTCTATTATCACTGAGTCAGCATTCATATTGAGGATTGTTTTGTTGTCCTCATTCTGATGAGTTTCACTTACTTGTTCACTCGTTTCTTTGTTTCTTTGAGTGTTCTCAGTCATCTTCGCTGTTTTGCAGGAAGTTAAAAGACTTATTATAAAGATCATCAATATAATCTTTAAGAGCCTGCTCTTTGATTTTGCCTTCATCATATTTGTTGATTTTGTCGTTTAACTCTATTATGGTTGAGAGAGATGTTAGAATTTGGTTCTGCTTTTTGAACAAAGTTTCCCTCCAATTTAGCAAGGTCTGACCTTTGTTTTCTACGGCTTTGAGATGATAGTAGTTCCCAAGCCAATTGATGGTTGTACCCATTGCTGTTCGGACTGTGTAAGGCATGGATCCATCATCGACAGTCTCCGCAATCATCTGCAGATAGTTTATGATCATCTTGGTGCCTCGGGCAACGTCTTTGTTGATTGTAGGCATGACGGGTTTGTATAGAGGTATGTCTTTCTCTCCTACTGGGAAGAAGTCTTTGCAGCGGTCTTTCCGCTTTGGTGTTCCGTTCTTTGTCATTTCTACTACTTTGAAATTAAGGTACCTTTTTGCTAAGGTCATGAAGGTGAAGAGAAGGTGTTTCCGCTCTTGAATGTTCGTAAGGTTCAATGCATACATCACTTCTTTGTCGTTGCCCTTGTCGTCTGTTCCGAGCGTGTGAACAAACCCTTTGATGGCAGACCTTAGCGAAAACTCTATTCTCCAAACCTTTTTAAGACCTTCTTTTATTTGCTGAGCATCAATTTTCTTTTCGTTCAGCTTCTTTCTGATGGTCTCTTTGTCTTTGGCATATTTCAGTGCTTTGGTGAGCTTCGCAACTTCATATCTGGCTTTCTGCAGTTCTGCGGATTGGCTTATGTCCTTATTATCTATAAGACCTGCTGCCTTCCATTGCTCTAAGATGTATGGCTTGTTTTTGACTTCGGCCATCTCTTGTGTTTTATTGTATATTTTTACGCTGATGGCCGAAGTTGGAGATCCCCATTTGATGGAGTTATACTCACGTTTATACATGGCTTCTTTTCCGTGAGCGTTGAAAAACGAGCCGTTTACCTCTGGGCCGTGAGGGGCGATTTTGGAGATGTGCAACTTATAATACTTCTCCAAGATGTAATCGTGAATAAAATCACCCATGTCGGTTCCGTCATCACATCGAAGCACATCAAGACAAATATCTATTCTCGATATTGATTGTGGAATTAAGCCGTAACGCAAGAAAAATTCTTGAAGCTTCTCGACACAATTTGGCTTGTAACACTCGTAATTGCTTAGCCGAATATGACAGTCGTTTGCATCAAAGATCCCACCATTTGCCTTGATGGAATATGGGTTCCTTCGCACCTCGTACAATGGATGTAACTTTGTGTTGTCCGAATAAATCGTGAACATCTCCTTATATTGAGGTGTTCCGTATTCGCGCACCTCTACATGCCATCCGTCTTGCTTTAGGCTTTCTGCAGTTAGAGGTATCTGCTGTTTGCAGAATACCTCCAACCAATCAATGTTAATACATCTCTGTACCATTGAACTAAAATGCTAAT
>CAZETB010000108.1:0-2847 GCA_964514865.1 uncultured Mariniplasma sp.
CAAAAAGACTATGCTGTTTTGATGGATGATATTAAGAGATGTAGAGAAGTTGAAACTCCAAACTTACTTGAATATCCATTCTTTTATGAAGGTATTAATTGTCTTAAACAATTGGTTCGTTTAGCAATGACTTTAACAAAAAAATATGATGTCATGATAACTAATCCACCATACATTGGATTATCAACTTTAGAGGCTTTTCCTAAAAAATATTTAGGGGATAGATATCCAAATAGCAAGACTGATATGTTTGCTATGTTCATGGAAACTAATTTTGTTAAGAAAAATGGCTTTTTAGCAATGATTAATATGCATAGTTGGATGTTCTTATCAAGTTATGAAAAATTGAGAAAGCATATAATCCAAACTCAATGTATCTATAATATGTTGCATCTAGGAGCACATGCATTTGAAACAATTGGTGGAGAGGTAGTTCAAACTACATCATTCGTAATTAGAAATTGTGCAATTCCATCAAATGGTGTGTATTTCCGCTTAGTCGACGAAAAAGACAAAGAAGCAGCATTTCTTGCGGGGGGGGGTATAACAATGAACCTTAGTGTTTATGATACACTTCCAAGCAATATTATCGCATATTGGGTAAGTGAAAATTTTGTTAATATATTTAAAAAAGCTGTTGCTTTAATAAATTATGGAGAACCAAGACAAGGTTTGGCAACATCAGATAACAATAGATTTTTGAGAGAATGGTTTGAGGTTGACATTAACAATGAATGCTTTGAAGCCACAGATTCTATTTATGCTGTTTATACCGGAAAAAAATGGTTTCCATATAACAAGGGTGGCGAATTTAGAAAATGGTATGGTAATCAAGAACATGTAGTTAATTGGTATTCTGATGGAAAAGAAATAAGAGTTGTTTCAAAAAATGGAAAGATTGCATCTAGAGTACAAAATTCGCAATTTTATTTTAACGAGAGTTTAAGTTGGTCAAAAATCTCTGGTGGGAATATATCTTTTAGATATTATCCAAAAGGATTTTTGTTTGATGTTGCTGGATGCTCATTGTTTATAGATGATGATAGTTTAAGAAACTATATTTTTGGAATTATTAATACGAATCTTATTTCGTATATCCTTAATGCCTTATCACCAACGTTAAATTATGAAGTGGGGCAAATATCCTCAATTCCAATTATTAGAAATGAAGAAAAAGAAAAAGATGTTTTAAAAATTGTAAAGAGTAATATAAAGACCAGTTCGAATGATTGGGATGAATTTGAAACATCATGGAACTTTAAAAAACATCCATTAATATAAGAGGAGGCATATAGATGGGCATAAGATATGAGGCAAATTTAGATGATTTTGCTAAAATACCAAACTTTACAATAGCATACTGGATAAGTAATAACTTTTTAAAGAACTTTTCTAGAGGTGTCAGATTTGATTCTTTTGGTGAACCTAAGTCAGGTGTAATGACAGGTGATGATAATAAATTTATTCGACTTTGGTATGAAATTAATAATTGTAAATTTGGATTAGGAATGTCTAATTATAATGATATGATTTTATCAAATAAGAAATGGTTTCCTGTTACACGTGGTGGTGAATTTAGGAAATGGTATGGAAACTTGGCTGAAGTTGTCAATTTCGAGAATAATGCTTATGAGATTAAACATAATGGTAAGAATTTTAGATTAAGGGACCCTCAATTCTATTTTAAAGAAGGGATAACATGGACAATGATTTCATCAAATAGTCTTTCAGTTAGAATTGTTGATGAAGGAATTTTATTTGGTAATGGTGGCCCAACATCTTTTGTTGATTCACACCTTCTTTATTTGCTAGCATTATTAAATAGTAAAATTGCTAATGCATACACTAAAGTTTTTAATCCGACCATTAATACGGTTATCAGTGATATTTGTTCAATTCCTGTCATTATCGATAATGAAAAAGAAATAGATGACTTAAGTGCTAATTCTACTACCAAATCAAAAGAAGATTGGGATTCGTTTGAAACTTCATGGGATTTCAAAAAGCATCCATTGATTTAGGAGGTAATTCAAATGGGAATTAAATTAGAAGATAAATATAAAGCGTGGGAAGAAGAATGTAGACAACGTTTTGAAACCCTTAAACATAATGAAGAAGAATTAAATAAAATTTTTATTGATATTTATGGTCTTCAAGATGAATTAACTCCTGAAGTTGCTGATAAAGATGTAACTGTAAGACTTGCTGATAAGGAAAGAGAGATTAAATCTCTTATCTCTTATTTTATTGGTTGTATTATGGGTAGATACTCTTTAGAACAAGAAGGCCTAGTATATGCTGGTGGTACATTTGATGCTTCTAAATATGGTGATTATGTTGATGCAGATGGTGTTATTCCTATTTATAGATTCGTAGGGATTGAAGATGGATTAACAACTAGTATTTGTAATATGGTAAAGCGAGTATACGGCGATACTTACTATAAAGAGAATCTAGATTTTATTGCTGAAGCTTTAGGCAGAAAACCTGAAGAAGGTGTTGAAGAAGCCATAAATAGATATTTGAATGATGGGTTTTATGATGACCATGTAAAAATATATCAGAAAAGACCAATTTATTGGATGCTGTCAAGCGGTAAGCAAGGTGCATTCAAGTGCTTAGTATATTTACATAGATATAATAAAAATACATTGGCATTAATTAACACAAAATATTTCTTACCAAGAACTGCAATGTATAAAGCAGAAAGAGAAAGATTAGAATTTAAATTAGTTAATGCTGACATTAGAGAAAAGAAAAAGATTGAAAAAGAATTAGCTGTTATTGAGGCATGTGAAGAAGAACTTCTTGAATATGGACAAGTATTAGACCATATGGCTAATCAAT
>CAZETB010000109.1:0-2831 GCA_964514865.1 uncultured Mariniplasma sp.
GGACACCGACCGCTTTTTCCAGAACCCCTGCCTCACGACTCTCTCGAACTCTTCCGGGACTTCCTTGAATTTGGCAAGGACTTTTTTACCTTCCCGCTTTAAGCCCTCCACCCATCCGAATGCAGGCTTTCCCTCTTCGGGGAATTTCTTTTGAGGTTCGTAGTCGGGATGGCCTATAACCACAGGAATTTCGTCTTTCCGGGGATCGTAACTATTTACCATACGATCCAACTCCCGATCAGAGTAATACTTTCCCTTTCCTGAGTTGTCAGTCTGGTATCCGCCTTCGAAGATTTCTATCCAGTCGTTAAAGCCTGCCATCGTTATATTCTCCTATTTCGATTTCTTCAGAGCATTCACAACCGTAAATACTATATTCATCAAAGGCACCATGTAATCAGTAAAACTTTCTCCGCCCTGGAGAGATTCCACTATAGCCTTCCCGGACTGGAAGACCGAAACAAAAGTGCCCGGCTTATTAACCCCTTTAATCTTAAAGCTGACTTCAACTTCTTGCTCTTTACCGGAGTCATTAGTTACCAGTTCCGCATTCCAGTCGTGAATTTTTAAACTATTCTTATCCATAAAAAAATCTCCTTAAAATAATGTCAGTCAGTAAATTGAATTAAATTCAATTTATATCTTTTTCCGTAATAAATCTATTAAGGATTTTTAATAAAAAATCTTAATAGAGTAAGGTATATAAACAAAGTAAAATAGATCCGATAGACGTTAAAATATAAAACGCTTCCTAAAACGCTTTTAAAGAAGATGAAAGTCAAAATGGTGTGTTTTTACATTGAAAAAAGTTAAAACAAAATTAAACGAGTTTAAACGGGTTCTAGAGCGTTTTAATGAAGAATGGTACCTTAAAAAGAGAGGGGTAAAATCATGGCAGAAAATACATTAGTGGCAGAGCTTGCAAAAAATGTGGGCTTTCCAATTCTATTGTTTATTATCTGGGTCGTATATCATCGCGCAACCATGCGGATATTCGAGAAAATAACGGAGACCCAGTATAACATACTGCGCGACTTGATTGAGACAAATAACTGCACTATCGGAGCACTGGCAAGAATTGAGCAGAAAATTGATTCTAATGCCTGGTGTCCTTACGCCAGGGAAAGAATGAAAGAGGTGAAAAAGAATGAATGAAGAGAGGCTACTTTTAAAAGGGAAGCTTGGAGAGTTAAGCAGGAAATACCTGGAGTTAAAAAGCGAAGGTAGTGCAATTTTAAAACAGTTATCTAAAGGGCTGAACCTGCACCTGCATAACGGAGAAATATCGGACATTAACATAAATGAAGTCAATGCCCTTACGAACAGACTTAACAGTATTCACGAAGAGGTCAGGGAAATAAAGAATACAATGAAAGAAATTGAAGAAGAGTTGAAATAATGAGTAAGAAAGATGTTTTCTATAACGAAGCGGAAAAACTCTATATTCAAGACCAGCTTACTATAGCGGAAATAGAAAGCCGTCTCGGAGTCTGCGAGAAAACCATAAGGACATGGAAATCCGAAGGAAACTGGGATGAAAAGAAAAGACGTTATCTTCAGGAAAAATCTTCTTTCCATGAAGAACTATATTCTTTCTCCAGGACTCTCATGAAGAAAATACAGGAGGACTGGGAAGCAGGGGAAAAAGTTGATGCCGGAAGGCTTTATACTTTAACCAGAATGTTACCCATGATAACCAAAGTAAAGGATTACGAAGACGTAAAATCATCAAAAGAAAAAGATACTGTAGAAAAAGGTCTGACGGAAGACCTGGTTAAAAATATTGAAAAAGAGGTCTTGGGACTTGAATAAAAGGAAATATTTTTTACCTTACCAGATGAGATGGCTAAAAGACGAGAGTGTTATAAAAATATGGGAGAAATCCCGCCGCATAGGTGCAACTTACGTTCAGTCTTACGAAGATGTCCGCGATGCCATTGCAAAGAAAGTTCCCTCTGTATGGTTTTCCTCTGCAGACGAGTCCGCCGCAAAAGAGTATATTGAATACGCGGAACAATGGGCAAAGCTTTTTAATGCTGCAGCAAAATATTTAGGCCAGGTAGTTTTAGACTCGGATAAAGACATTAAAACTTTTTCTATTGAATTTGCAAACGGAGTAAGAATAAACGCCCTTTCTTCAAATCCGAAAGCATTCCGTTCAAAAGGCGGTAAAGTGGTACTGGATGAATTCGCCTGGCATGAACAGCAGGAAAGATTATGGGCGGCGGCAAGGCCATGTATTACATGGGGGTTTCCAATGAGGATACTTTCAACCCATAACGGCAAGTCCTGCAGGTATTATAAATTTATAGAAGATATTAAAAGAGAACAATTAAACTGGTCATTGCATACCACGCCCATACAACTTGCAGTAAAAGAAGGTCTTGTTGATAAGATTACAGGAAAGAAAGCCACTGAAAAAGAAAAGGAAGAATGGATCGAAGAACAGAGAAAAAGCTGTGTCGATGCCCACACATGGCTACAGGAATATTGTTGTGTTCCCGTAGACGAAACCTCCGCTTTCCTTACCTATGAAATGATACAGTCCTGCGAGAGAGACAATTTATTTGACGAAGAGATAAAAGGCGATCTCTATCTTGGAATGGACATAGGAAGAAAAAAAGACCTCTCTGTTATATGGGGACTGGAAAAACTTGGACATAGTAAATTTACGCGTATATATAAAGTTTTAGAGAAAGCGCCCTTTAAATATCAAAGAGAAGTGCTTTTTGAGATACTCAAACATCCTAATTTAAGAAGATGCTGCATTGATGCTACGGGTCTCGGCATGCAGTTGGCAGAAGAAGCCCAGGACGCATTCGGTAAATACA
>CAZETB010000110.1:0-2825 GCA_964514865.1 uncultured Mariniplasma sp.
GGTTTATGTAATTTGGATGGCATGGGTGTTATGGATAAATATAGGTAATTTTTTAATTATAGAAAGGAATATATATGAAGAAGATATTACTTTTAGTTCTGGTTTTGCTGTTTGTCATCGGTTGCAGCCCCTCAAATACTGAGCAGAAAAATACCGAAACACCTGATCCATTAGCTGTTGGGCCAAATAAACTCGAATTAGTTACTTATGCTCAAACAGCTATGGAAAACATCCTAAAAGTAAAAATTGAACCTGTTTACACAATTGACAATAACTATGAAGTTACAAAAACTTTGTTGCGATATGTGATTATTGGGCCTTACAAAATTGATGGAGTAAAAAGGGATGTTATTGTCAAACTTGAATTTGAAGATGATAAATACGAGTATTACAAAATCTTTCAATTAAAAATAGATGGCAAAAATATTGACTTATAGACAAAATTTCTGGTCTAACCAACCGGGGAGAATAAAAAAAATTTTAATCTAGGTATGGGGTCTTAGATTACCAAAATTTTCAAAATTTTAATTGTTGTTCCGTTAAGGTTGACCGTAAAAACGCCATTCAGTGGGCGGAACAGGACTCGAACCTGCGACCCCATCCTTGTAAGCCGCATTTTCCGTTTAGATGGCATTTTATGAGTCAACCTTAACGAAAAAATCATGACTTTTTGATCAGGAATGGGGTCTTAGGTTATGAAGTTTTCGAAAGCTATTTTTGGTTACAGCATATATATGCAAGCTGGTGGTTTTTCAAGTGCAACGATCTCAAATAATCTTGGCTGTATGAATCGTTTGATGAAATTCATTGGCGATTTAGAAATAACAGAAATAACGATCGTCGAACTTCGTGAATATATGATTCACTTAAAAAGTCGCAATCTATCCGAATGCACACGTCAGAACCACTATAAAATAATACGTGCTTTTTTTCATTGGGCAGAACTTGAATTAAAACTTCCGCGTCCAGATACACAGTTATCAAAGCCTCAATTTACTCCTAAAGTGATCCAGCCTTACACAGAAGAAGAAGTGAAGAAACTACTTAAATCATGCCAAACAATGAATCCAGCTAAAACAAAAAATAGAAAATCTTTTATTATGAAACGCTCTGAGGCAAATCGAGACCGGTTACTAATATTGCTTCTTTTAGATACAGGTATGAGAATATCTGAAGCCTGTCGCATACAGTATAAAGACATAAACCTCGGGAATCGCAGTATTCATGTTTGTTCATTTGAAACTGGCGGTAAAAGTCGTGACCGAATTGTGTATTTTGGTGCTCGATCTTTAAAACTACTCTGGAAACTTTTTACCGATGAACCAGAGCCAAATAAATATCTCTTTGTTTCTCGTACTGGGCGTCCACTTAATCGAGATTCGGCAAAAAGTATGATCCAGGAACTCGGGAAACGCGCCAAAATTGAAGGTGTTTCATGTCATCGCTTCCGGCACACATTTGCAATCCAATATTTACGAAATGGCGGCGATATCTACACACTAAAAATGTTGCTTGGACATAATAGTTTATTTATGGTGGAAAGATATTTACAACTGTCACAAGCTGATGCAGAAAAAGCTCACCGCAAGGCTTCACCAGTCGATAATTGGTATTTGTAACCCCGATACTGAGCAACCACAATCTGTAGCTGCCTGCTCAGTATAAGGGGCATTATGAAAGAATTCTCGCTAAGTCTTTAATAGTTACCGGTAATACAGCAACTTATTAAAGGTTGATTGAATAGCGACAATTTTGTGTATCACTTATGTTATGCAAATTGTCCTGTATATCAAGAATCGATTGTAAGTGATACACAAATCAATTAAATAAAAAAGGCCGGAATCTCTCCCAATCAATTCAGTCTATGATGGTACGTTCAAATGTGCATCGATATCAGCGTCTATATCCTGAAATATTTTCTTCCAATCATTCAGAATTCCGTAATCTAAAAGCTCGATCCTATATTTATTCGCTTTTCTGCTTTGAAAAAAATTGATAAATTTTTCAAAATCGTTTATGAAATTTGTTCGTTCTTCTTTTGTTAGAATTGAATAAATACAGATAACAGCGTCAAAAATATATCCGCTGGTTGCTTTTTTACTGCAATAATTTAGATAGATAGAAAAATAATCAATTTTTTCCGAAGGTTTAATATCTAATTCTCGTCTGAATAAATATCCGTGATGTGCGCAAATGTTTCGAACTGCACTTAGACAATAAAGCCACGATGAGAAGTGCATTATCTTTGTTGATTTCCCTTGAGAAACGAAAATATTAAAATCATTACAGATATCTTTCTGAATATCGTCTTTCAAGTATCGATAAACTTTTGATAAATTTCCAAAACTTATATATTCAATCAATACCCATGCGGGGAATTTACCACCATACTTTAAAACATGATGATACTCAACCGGATATTTCTTCCGTAACTGAAGAAGTTCGTCTCGCTCTTTTTTGATTAGGTTTTTAGTATTAGTTTTCATATTCTGTATTACAGATTGATTAAAAGGCTGCAACATTAAATCTAACTGGTCTGCAAAAACCTTTATTCCTAAATCTTTATAAGAATATTGAGTATTGCCAATCTTAATTTGTTTCTGATCATCAAAACAATTACCGCTATCAAATGCGTACTCGCCAAATGTTTTTGAAGCATAATAACTATTTAATGTTCTTAACTTTAATTCAATCTTCTCAATATAACGAAACAATAAATGTCGAAGATATGAATCAGTTTCCTCAATAGCTTTTATGTCATTAAAAGAGACTTTCTTGTTATAAGTCCAAATTTTTCTCTTTTTATCTTTGCTTAAAAATATGTG
>CAZETB010000111.1:0-2809 GCA_964514865.1 uncultured Mariniplasma sp.
AAAGAATGCTATTAATTCTGGTGAATATCCGGTTATGTCTGTATACATGACTGGAGTAATGTGGTTAGGCATAACCGCAACTTGTATAAAAAACTCTAAAATACTTGTAAAAATTAGGCCTTTATCTGAAAATCAACAATCCATACATAAAATCATAGACTTATATTCTCTTAGAATTAGCGTATTTAATAACTAATAATTCAGGGTATAACTTTTCTTTTAAGACGAGTGCATCTTTTTCACTTATAAACGCAATTTCATATTTTGTACCTTTTATATCTTTAATGTGGATTTTCCATGCACCACCTTCTTTTAATGCTCCTAAGTATATTGTAATAAAATAATGTATCCTAAAAGGATAGTAATTCATAGACTGTATTTTATCTACTTCTATTACTTTAATAATTTTTTCTTTTATGTATATGAATATTTTGTTTTTTGTAAACACAAAATACTTTGCTTGAATCACTTTAAAATAAATAAATATAAATGCTAAAACCAAGAATATTACACCTGTTGTTAAAAACATACCAAGGTCTTTTTTTATGTCCATTATTCCACTTATATTAGCGTATAAAATAATTAAATTAATTACTCCAAATATGATCAAGAAAAGTATTGTAGGTAATAAAATATGTCTATTGTATGATTTGATTCTTAGCTTCATATAGTTACCCTTCTTTTCTACATCATTTGTATAATATAATCTATAGGTAAATAGTATATGCCTTTAAATAAATATTCAACTGCTTTATAGACTATTTGATTATCTAAACCTAACTTCTGTCCTGGTATAGAATAAAAACCTGACGCACCAATAAGAAAACCTGTACCGAATGCAAACATAGAAGAAACCATTTGTTTCATCCCTATAGTATATGCAAAATCAGCGTTACAATCATAACCATTATAGTAACAATCAATACCATATTTTCCATATCCAGCACCGTAGTTAACTGCTAAGGATGTTCCAAATGCAATAATTCCCCAACCAGAAGAGATTAACCCTGCGCCTGAAATTATCCCTAATCCTACAGCCAATCCTTGAGCTCCACCTTTTAGAGCTCCACCATATATTCCAGCAGCAATGCTAGTCCCATTTTCTATAGCAATTGATGTTTCATTTACGGCCCCAAAACCAATTCCGCCAGCAACTGACATCATAACTATTCCTGCCGTTCCACCGGTTGAAATAGCTGCGACAACTAAAGCAACAACAATAACTGTAACGACTACTCCAGCAATGATATCTTTTAACCACTCAGGTGCATATCCGTTTATGTCTACATACATCACTGGAGTAATGTATCCATGAGTAGACACTATATTTTGCCAACATATTTGAAGAACACTTCAATAGATCTGAAATGATTTGTGCCTTTTTGCCTTGATATGGCAATTTTATCGATTAGTTCATCTACAATAATCTGATTGATTTCAGATAGATTATCATAATTAGACAAAATCTGAAGAAATGCAAATACATTCTTTTTTTGCTTCATCAGATCGTCTTGTTTCTTTTGCAGTAGCTTTATTTCCTTAATCAGCGACAGTTTCTCTTCCTCGAATAATCTATCTAGACAATAAAACTTATCTTCTTGAATTTTCCGTAGAATATAATTCTCATAGAGTGCTTGTATCAATTTGTCTATTTCGTGTAGTCTTGTTTCATTCTTTTCAATATCTATACCAAGATCGCTGAGTGTGGAGTCTAGATCCTTTTGTTTGTTGATTTCTTTGAGTAGGGAATTCTCTCCTTGTTTAGCTAAGCCAATGATATAATTCAGTTTTTCACGTAAGGATTTTTCCAGCCACTCATATGTTATATAATGACTATTGCGTCTGATCTTACCATATCTACGATAGGTGCTACACTCGTATGTCCTTGCATCCTTTCGCCCCGGTCGGATTGAAAGTGTAAGAGTTTTTCCGCAATCATCGCACCTCACTTTTCCTTTGAAAATATTCTCATGAGGCGTCTTAGGAAGGATCTGTTTCTCATGTATTAGTTTCTGCACTTGAGTAAATTGATCTCGATCAATGATGGCTTCGTGTTTGTCTTTCGTAACTATCGATTTGTTTTCGGGATTTTGGAGCAGTTTCTTGCTTTTGAAGGTTTTCGTTTGATGTTTGTTGCAGATTACACTGCCTGTGTATTCCTCGTTTCCAAGAATCGCAAGTATTGTTTTGGTTGACCAATCAAAAGGATAATGAGTCACTGAGTTTGAATTATACTTTCCCAGTCGTTTATATAAGTCAGCTCTTGGAGTAAGCACTTTGTCTCTTCGAAGTTCCTTTGAGATTCCATAAACACTGATCCCAGAGACGTACAAACGAAATATTTTTTTAACAATCAATGCTTGAATGGGATTGATTAACAACCTATTCTTATTACTTGGATCTTTGTCGTAGCCAAATGGAGGATATGGTCCGGTGAACTCACCATTCAAAGCTTTGGTATGATATGCACTTCGTATTTTCTTGCTGATATCCCTCGCGTACCATTCATTAATAATATTGCGAAACGGGGCAAAATCATTTTCGTCAAGCAGTGTATCGACTTGATCGTTTATGGCTATGTACCTAACATTATTCATTGGAAAGTAATGCTCAATATAATACCCCGTTGTAAGGTAGTCTCTTCCAAGGCGTGACAAATCTTTGGTTATGACAATTTGAACTAGATTGTTCTCAATATCGCTTTGGAGTTCGCTGAATCCAGGACGTTCAAAGTTAGTGCCCGAATACCCGTCATCTGTTGCCGTATCTTAATTGATACAATATAACGAAGCAGAATTCTTACTCCTTA
>CAZETB010000112.1:0-2738 GCA_964514865.1 uncultured Mariniplasma sp.
GTGGTTATATTCCCGTTTTTGTCCAGGAAGTTACCTTTATCGTCATACGCAACGAGCAGGCCTTCTTTCTCACTCAGCCAGTTACAGTAAGCTATCGCATCGTACCAGCTGACATCTATTACCGGTCTCTGTCCTCTTCCCCAGCCGCTGTCAGATGGTTTGCTTCTTCCTGTCGATTCACAGAAGGTATAATACTCATCGAAAGTGGTCTCATACTCGCCTATATAGAAGTCATATGTGAACGTCACTTTGTGGGTCGGTCTTTCGTCATCATAGTATCCATCCCCCCACGTGTCGCCCATAGTGAACGGTCCGCCCTCTACATACACCATCTCTATTCCTGAGGGTGTCTTCAGAAAAGCTCCCACTTTTACCGTGCTGAACTTCCATACAGGACTCTCACTCTTGTTTCTCATAGTGTCTTTGGCTATTACTTTCCAGTAATACTCTTTGCCTTCCTGAAGCCCGTCGTAGAAGAACATCTTCTCCGTCAGGTCTCGGGCTATGTATGTCAGGCTATCCCGACCGGTACCGGCCAGCACATCGTACGTAACGGTCCTGCCTTCTGTGTCCGGCATCTCCCACATTAGACTCACCCAGTCGTGACCGTGTGAAGGGATGATCTGTATATCTATTTCGCCGTCTTCGGGCATGGGATTTATCGGAGCCGGAAGCGGTTTCACTTCGGTCACCATCGTTTCCTCTTCGCTTCCCAAATAGTATCTGACATTCTTTATAAAGCTCCGGAACGTGCTGAGTCCTGAATCTATATAATTCGTCACACCCGGATCTTTCTGCAGGTATTTCAGGTGCAGCCTTATGTAACCCGCCATCACACGGTAGTATGCGTTTTCGATTGCCGCTGCCCTCATTACTGCCCTTGCCATCCTCGCGCTGTCAAATTTTGATTCAGCTAACTGTATCTCGGATTGTAGTTCGTCCAGATTTCTCGACAGGTCCACAAGCAGTCCCAGATGGATTATTGAAGCGTTCAGGAATAAATTGAGCCCTTCGGCATCCTCTTTTATCCCCCTGGGAGCCAGTTCAACTGCCGCGAGGTCCAGCAACGAGTCGTCTATTATCTCCAGGAGTCCTTGAATTGTGGATAACGTCGCCGGTTCGAGAACCAGCATCGTTGTGGATGCCTGCAGATTCATAATCTTGTTCATAGCGTCTATTAACTTTATCTCGGAGTCAGCGAGCATTATTGCGTTTTTCTTCTTTTCCAGTACGTCCAGCAATTCTCTCGCCTCGTCAAGGCTGTTGTCATCGACTCCCGACATGGCAATATAAATGCTTATGAAGTCTTCCTTATCCGTAGCCAACGTATCCGCGATCGTATTCAGGCCCGCTGAAGTCAGTCCAAGGGCTATGGAGATCAGCTTCCCCGCCTCGAACACCGCCTTCACGCTTGCCGGCAGACTGGCTCCAAGAGATAAGAGGTCTCCTACAAGCATAGTTATCCCCGTTCCGAGGAGCGCGCTCCCGCCTTCTACTAGCAGCGTGCCTATAGCAGTTCCCATACGTTTTGAAGAGATTTCGGCCAGTGTTTCGCTCCAGTAGTCTGTCCAATATTTCCAGTCTTGGTTCCACCAATACCAGTGCTTCCAGATGAAATAGATACCGAGGTTCTTGTCGTCCAGCTTCACCCTCCCGGTATCTGTCATTTCATAGACGGTGGGCAGGACATGAATGTATAGATACTCGTCGTATGCCACTTTGAACGCCCGCTCTCCGAAAGCGAAGGCCTTTATCTCCGTGCTTGCAAGCGTGACACATAGAAAGCCAATCAGAAACAGCGGAAGGAATACTCGCTTCATTACCCCACCTCCATAAGTGAGGCTTCGCACTAGAAGTGAATACGTGAAGACTCAGGAAATATACGGCAAGTAGTGCTATGCACTCATACGATTAATATAGCACTTGTTACATTATTTACAAAGAGATGACTTTAGTAATTCAAATAGGCCTTCATGATCACAGGAAAAAGAGTCTTCCAATTTTGCTGAAGACTCGATTCTTTTATCAAAGAGAGCAAATAGAGACTGACTCCGCACGTTTTTCCCTGGTTTCGACTTTTGAAATTCATGAAAAGAACCAGTAAAGCAAGAAAGAAAATATACGGACTGACAATCTGAGTTTGTGCCCTTTTCCTTTTCTGGTTCTTTGGCTTTTCGAATACTTCCCTTTATCCTTTGCATTGCTGTTGTATCAGCTTTTCAACGCTTGTGACCTCTATCTCTTCGTATTCTAGAAAGACGCTCCAGTAAGACCTCCCGGCGTGAATGAAGAACTCGACGCGATAACTCCTCACCTTCTTGTCCAACAGGAAGTTGTTGAGCTCGTTGTCCGGAAACACTTCTCTCGCATTGTCGAAGGGAACCGTTATTATCCTGAAGGCCATAGAACCTCCAATATCTCCTGCGTCTCCTCGCGCTTGCGGGCTACTCCGTGCCCGGCGCTCGAAGACGCAGCAAAGGGTAAAAATGTAAAAAGGCTAAAGTGTAATCAGGGCACCGTCCTTGCAATACGGAACCCCAGTCGGAAGTACCTGCTATGAGGTAAGGCAAAGCCACGCAACGCCAATCGTGGTGCATCGTTGTACCAGGCGCCACCACGATTCACTCGCCCAGAATCAGGCGTATCGTTGTAGGGATTCGTCTGTGCCGAACCGGAGTAATTCCCATACCAGTCAGTACACCACTCATATGCGTTTCCTGACATATCATGTATCCCGA
>CAZETB010000113.1:0-2642 GCA_964514865.1 uncultured Mariniplasma sp.
AGATTCAAGGGTTCACAAACGTCTATTCACCAGCTGGATATAACACTTGGACGAGTGAACTCCTGGATACTAATTCAGAACTCCATAAGAGGAAGATTGATATAGTATTCTTTCTACTAGATGGGTTATCTTTGATAGAAGAAATGGAGGATTCAGAAAAAATACTAAACAAACTAAGACTGATTGAAAATTTTGCCAAATCACACTCCCAAATGGCAGTTGTTGTGAATACAATAGATATTGTTAATCAAATTCCAGAGGCGATCAACGCCATCCCAGCTGCGAGAAGATTACAATCGGAGTGGAATAGATGCGACTCTAGGCATGAATTTGATCATCTTTATTGGTTGGACCTTGCCGAACTAATAACTATCCACGGCAGAGAAAAGATGTACAGCAGAAAAGGTTGGTATCTTGGTAATCTCAGATTCTCCAATTTTGGCGAAGATATAATTGTAGAGGAAATCAAGAGAATAATTGAAAGCTTTAAAGGAAACAAGAAGAAATGTCTTGTCCTCGACCTAGACAATACACTTTGGGGGGGAGTTGTTGGTGAAGTTGGGCTAGATGGAATTTCACTAAGTGCTGTAAAAGAGGGATCTCAGTTCTATCTCTTCCAGAGACAATTGAAAAGGTTAAAAGAAATGGGAGTGCTTTTGACTATATGTTCAAAAAACAATCCCGAAGACGCCAAGGAAGTACTGAATAATCATCCCGCCATGTTATTAAAAGAGAAAGACTTTGTGTTAATGAAGATAAATTGGAAACCAAAGCCAGAAAACATTTCCGAATTGGCCCAGGAGTTAAACATAGGTCTTGATTCGATGGTATTTATAGATGATAGTGAATTTGAAAGGGAATCGGTGAAAAGTCAGTTACCCGATGTAATAGTCCCAGAGATGCCGAAAGACACGACAAAACTGCCAGAGTGGTTTCTTGATATCCAAAGAAAGTATTTTCTATTCATATCGGTCACAGAGGAAGATGCAAACAAGACCGAAATGTATCAATCACAAGCCCAGCGCGAACAACTACAGAAATCAAGTATAAACCTGGAAGAATACCTAACATCGCTCCAGATGAAGCAGAAAATATGGTCAGTATCTGAGGAGGATATTGTTAGAGCTGCTCAACTGACACAAAAAACGAATCAGTTCAATCTCACAACTAGAAGATACACTGAGTTTGATATAAGAAGAATGATTGAAAGCGATGATTATCTAGTCTTAATGTCTTCTATGGAAGACAGATTCGGAGATAATGGAAAAATTGCGCTTATGATAGTTGAGAAAAATGGTCGTCGGGCAAGAATAGATACTTTCCTTATGAGTTGCAGAGTAATGGGGAGATATGTCGAAAACCAGTTCGTAGATTATGTGGAAAGCATGCTTGCAAATATGGGAGTAGAAGAAATAGAGGCGGAATATATAATTGCAAAAAAGAGTGCTCCGGTAAAGGATTTTTGGGATTCTCTTGGCTACAAACGAGTGAAAGAAGAAGATGGTAAGGCGCTTTATAATCTGGAAATTTCTGAAAAACCTGAAAGAGTTTATTTTTCGGTGCTTGAGACATGAAATTAAGAATTCATCATATAGGGTATGCAGTCTCCTCAATTGAGAATAGCATACGAAAATTCGAAGTATTAGGATACAAAACTGTCGGTGAAGTAGTTCACGATATTTCTAGAAAAGTCAAGATACTCTTCTTAGAGAATACCGGGGTATATGTAGAACTAATAGAGCCAACGAGTGAAGACTCACCGGTGAAATCAATAATAGAGAAAAACGGACCAGGTACATATCATATTTGCTATGAAACTGAGGAATTGGAAGAAACTGCAAATCAACTAAGAAAGCAGGGATTTAGACCAATAACATCTTTGTCAGCCGCACCGGCAATAGACGATCGTAGAGTAATATTCATGTATTCAAAAGAGTGCGGTTTAATTGAGCTTTTGGAGGTAGTTTGACTTGAAAAAAAGCGAAGTTCTAAAAACAATCGCTGATGTATTGAAGGCAGAGATTAACGAAAATACCATGAAAATAGATGTGCCTTCCTGGGATTCTTTGAAGCATATCCAGTTGATTATGGAAGTGGAAGAAGAATTCGGCGTTGAGATTCCAATCGAAAAGGTACCGGATATTGATTCAATTTCAGTTCTTCTAGGACTTGTTGGGGCAGAAGAAGGGTGAGGATATGGGAGTAGCTTTTCTTGAGGGAGTAACTATTGACGGAATCTCAGCTTGCGTTCCAAAAACTGAAGTTGATAACCTTAGCTTCGGGAGAGAACTATACGGAGACGATATTGAAGGACTGGTAAGAACAACAGGCGTTTCGAAACGAAGAGTTAGCAAAGAAGGCGAGATTACCGCTCTAGACCTATCTGTTTATGCTGCGGATAGACTATTCGAGTACGGAAATTACAATAGAGGCGATTTTTCCGGGGTGATTTTCGTAACACAGACTCCTGATAACTTGTTGCCAAACAATGCAACCTATTGCCAGGATTTACTAGGTTTGCCCGAAAGCATAGCGGCCTTCGACATTAACATCGCGTGCTCAGGTTATCCGTATGGACTATTCGTTGCAGGAAGCTTAGCAAAGTCAACGGGGAAGCCGGTACTTCTGCTTGATGGAGATAC